>JAUJMG010000489.1 GCA_030446955.1 Thermomicrobiales bacterium | reverse complement strand
CTCGTACCACTTGGCCGCTCCGAGTCGCTGGACTTCAAGGTGGTCGGCAACCTGCTTCCAGGATCTCGCAGCAGCCTCCGTCTCCCAGTAGGAGACGGTGATGCCGAACCTGTTTTGGGGATCGCGTGCAGACTCGATCCCGAGGTAGCCCGGCTGCTTACCTGCCAGTTCCTCCATGCGCTCTGCGGCACGGCCATACTCAGCCTCGTCCGAGGTGGTGCGCCGGGATGTGAAGATGACCGCGGTGTAGGGCGGGTCGGGAGTGGCGGCGAACATGACCACCAGTACATCGCAACTCAGCGGAGCTCTTCCCAACTTTTCGGCCGCAGGAAGCACCTCGGGCTGAAGGCGTTACCTCGCGCCGCAACGGTGGCCGCTACTGGACGTGTCCGACGGGGCACCTCGGGGACGTGCCTCGTCGGCACGGGGTGATTGCCGAGCGAGGCCGGCGCGGTAGGGCCGCCCGCCGCACTTGAGCGACGGGGGCCTGGCGTCGCGGAGCTTTCAGGTTCTGGCGCCCTGTCGGGCCGGCCGCCAGTGGTTGTTCGTGCGGCGGTCGCCGTCGAGCCATCGCTGGAGGTCGTGATGCGCCCGCTCCGCCCTGGTGGTCTCAGTCTCGTGGAGATCAGGTTGATCGACGGTGAACTCGAGGCGAAGCCCGTTTGGGTCGGTGACGTAGAGCGACGTGCAGTAGCCGTGGTCGGCTGTCGTCGTCTCGAAGCCGGCCGCGCTCGCTCGTCGACGGATGGCATCCTGCGTCGGTCCATCGACCAGGAGGGCGACGTGATGGAACGGTGACGAGGGCGCCGGTTCCGCATGCCTCCGGGCGAAATCGGGGTCGGCGAACTGGAAGAACGCCAGGGCGCCGCCGTCAGGGAGGCCGTAGAACGCGTGGCAGAAGTCCTGCTCGCCCTCGCTCCCGAAATGGCCGCTCTCTGTCCACGTTGCGACCAGCGGGAGGCCGACGATCTCCTCGTAGAACCGCCGGGTCGCCTCCTGGTCGGCGGTCACCCACGCGTTGTGATGCAGGCGCTGTGGCCGCCCCGCAGTCGGTGAGCTTTCCACGGCGCTCATGCCCGACGGCCCGTGATGAGCCATCCGGCGCCGTCGAGCAACACGCCGTCGCCGGTCGCATGGGCGGCGAGAGTCTCCCTCAACGCCTCGAGCGCATGTGCCCTCGTGGTGATGTCGAGGCCTTCGAGCAGGCCTTTGGTTATCCCGAGACCGCTGACGAACGCGAAGGCGTCCTCGGGATCGGAACCCAGCAGCACCGGCTCCACCACAGGGGCGAGCTCGACGTTTGAGAACCCGGCCCTGGCCAGGATGCGCCGGACGGCGACCTCATCCGCGAGACCGAAGGGCCCGGGGGAGCCGGGCGGCGGCTCCGGCAGCGTCCGTCCGGCTGCGAGCGTCTTCCGGATGGCTAGCACCCACTCGTTTCTGCCCAGCTCCTGCCAGGACAGCACCACCAGCCGGCCGCCCGGATGGAGCGCACGGGCGACGTTGGCGAACGCGGCGACAGGGTCGGCGAAGAACATGGCACCGAATCGGCTGATGGCCACGTCGAACGTCGCGCTCTCGAACGGATGGACCTGGGCGTCGCCCTGCACGAAGGCGGTGTTGGCCAGACCGGCGCGTTGGCTGCGCCGGCGGGCTTCCTCGACGAGCCGGGCCGACAGGTCGATTCCGACCGCACGGCCCGCCGTCGCCACGCTTGCGGCGTCTCGTGTCGACACACCGGCGCCGCAGCCCACGTCGAGCACACGGTCGTCTTCCGCTAGACGTGCTGCGTCGACGAGGTAGGAGTCGTAGCGGCGAACGGCCGCGTCGTAGCGGTTGGCGTGTTCGGTCCAGTGCTCGCCTTCCTCTCCGTCCCACGCCGTCGCCTGGTCGACGTTGACGACATGAAACGACGCTGCGGCCTGGGGCTCGGAGATGGTCATGAGTGCGTTCCCTTCGTTCGGGTCCGGCACCCCCATCCGAGGCGCCTGACCGCATCCTGCGGTGACGGCTTGTCCTCGGCCATCCCAGATTCGTGGGATTCTGGCGTCGCACACCCCACGAATCTGGGATTCAGTGCGCCACGGCCCGTCCTTACACTGGTGAGCATGAAGCGGGACGTCCTGCGGCGGGTAGGCGGCGAGATCGAGCGTGCGGCAAGCAGCGAGCTCGATTGGGTCACGTTGGCGACCAGTGTGAGTGATGCGATACGACGGGTCGTCCCCTTCGAGCGGGCGTGCTGGCATCCCGTCGATCCCGGGACCTTCCTCTTCACGGGTGGCCTCGGCCAGAACATCGTGTGCTCGGGGCCGTGGCTGGCGGAGTACGAGTACATGGTCGAGGACGTGAACAAGTGGTCGATGCTGGCCCTCACCGGGCAGCGAGCTGGATCGTTGAGCGAAGCGACTCATGGCGATCTGATGCGGAGCGCACGGACGCGCTCGAGCGCCGAACTCGGGCTGCCGATCGGCGATGAGCTGAGGGTGTCGTTGGTGGTTGATGGCACCTGCTGGGCCGCGGCTGGATTCCTCCGCGACGCCGGAAGCGCCTGGTTCACCCAGGATGAGGTTCGGTTCCTCGCCTCCTTGTCGCCGGTGATCGCCGAAGGGTTCCGGAAGGCCATGCTGGTCTCGACGGTGACAGAGGACGCCTCAGGGGTCCCAGGCGTGGTGCTGCTGGACGGAGCCGGCAACATGGAGGCGATCTCCCCGTCAGCGGAACAATGGCTGGGGGAGCTGCTCGAGATCCCTGCACCTTCCAGCTTGCATGAAGTTCGCGTCATCCAAGCCGTCGCCGCGCGCGCCCGTGCCAATGCGAGCCCATGTGGGAGTGGCCTGGCATCGCGGGCGCGAGTCCAGACCCGATCCGGGCGGTGGCTCCTCGTGTACGCGACGCCACTCTCAGGTGGTGGCGAAGGTCGAGTCGCAGTGATCATCCAACCCGCGGGCCTGCACGACGTCGCCCCGCTCGTCGCCCAGGCCTACGGACTGTCCGAGCGTGAGCGCGAGGTGACGCGGCTCTGCTTCCAGGGCTTGTCGACCAAGGAGATCGCAGCGGCCCTTCACATATCCCCTTACACGGTCCAGGACCATCTGAAGTCGATCTTCGACAAGACAGGCACGCACAGTCGAGCCGAGCTCGTCGGCCACGTGTTTCTGGAGCACTACGTGCCGCGATGGGAGGAGTTGGACGACCTCCCCCCCGGCTGGAATGCACAGGCGATCGACACGAAGCCCGGCCCGTGACCAGCCGGCGGCTGTGACCCTCGCCAGCGTTCCTCGCCGAGGCGCGCGTTCAGCCGTCGAGGACGTTCTTGCTCCCTCGCGCGAATCTCCTGTCATCACAACAAGGGTGGATTTTGCGGAGGCACCCATACCTCGGGCTCCGTTGCTAAGAGGAGCCCCAAAAAGCCGGCTAGAGGCGCCATCCAGAGCGCCCGATATCCGGCGATATGTAGGTGATCTTGTCAAGAGGAAGTTCGCCACGGTGGCTCC
>JAUJMG010000097.1:5455-12277 GCA_030446955.1 Thermomicrobiales bacterium | reverse complement strand
GCGTTCAAGGAGGAGATCATGGCCGGCGGCGAGAGCGGACACGAACGCGAGGAGCGGATCGCCGCACTGGTTCAAGAACTCCAGCGGCAGGGGATCCGAGACGGACGGGTTCTGGAGGCGCTGGCACGGGTGCCGCGGGACCAGTTTGTCCCGGAGGAGCGGCAAGAGGACGCGTGGGCCAACGTGGCGCTGCCGATCGGGGCGGGGCAGACGATCTCCCAACCGTACGTGGTCGCGCTGATGACGGAGGCACTGGCGCTAACAGGAACGGAGCGGGTGCTGGAGATCGGGACTGGGTCCGGCTACCAGACCGCCATCCTCGCGGAGCTTGCGAGCGAGGTGATCTCCATTGAGCGTCATGCTTCCCTGGCGGAGCGGGCCGTCGCGACATTGACGGCGCTGGGCTACCGCAACGTATCGATTCACATCGGGGACGGCACAGCTGGCTGGCCCACCGCGGCGCCCTACGAGCGAATCATCGTCACCGCTTCGGGGCCGCGCGTGCCTCCCCCACTCCTCAAGCAACTCGACCCGTCGGGGGGAAGGCTGGTGATTCCCGTTGGGGAGCAGGAGGGGGAGCAGCGCCTGATCGCGGTGACGCGGGAAGGCGCCGATCTGCGGGAGCAGATGCTGGGGCCCGTGCGCTTCGTTCCACTGATCGGCCGGGCAGGGTGGGCCGCCCAGATCCAGGAGAACGGGCACCACAGGTGAGCGGCAGACCACGAAATCTTCTCAGTCGCGGTGGAAATCCGGCTGTCCCACCGGTAGGGGCGGGTCGCTGGCGTCCGCCTCGACGCGCTCGATCACGTAGTACTCCAGATCCTGACCGTAGTAGCGGCGGCGACCCTGATGGATCAGGCCGGCTTTCTCCAAGACGCGGCAGGAGGCATGGTTCGCCGGGTAGGTGACACCGACGATGCGGGGCAAGCCCAGGCGGTCGAACCCGTACGCAACCAGGGCACTCGCCAACTCCGTAGCGTATCCCCGTCCCCAGACCCGGCGCGCGAGGTGGTAACCCACCTCAACCTCTGGCCCGCCTTCCAAAGGAACGAGCAGGCCCGCGCCGACGACTTCCCCGCTGTCTCGCTCCACCGCCGCCCAGAAGCCGAAACCGGGGCGCTGCGGGTAGCGCGCGATGGCACGATCCAAGCCCGCCCGCGTGTAGGCCCCGTCCGGGTCGGCTCTGCCCTCGGCGCCGATGTAGCGCATTACGGCGGGATCGCCGTAGATCGCGAAGGCCGCAGGGGCGTCCTCCGGTGTCCACTCTCGCAGGATGAGCCGCTCTGTCTCCAGGATCACCCGCACACCACTCAACCCCGTCGTCCATCTCGCCGCACTCAGGGGAGCGGCCATTCTGCCAGAAGCGCAGGGAGCGCAAGCAGGACGTTGACCTCGTTGATGGCAAGCACGACCTCGCGGGAGAACGCGTCGCCTAGCCATTGTGACCCGATGATGGGTCATTCGAAGCGGCTGCCAGGCATGCGTGCGGTGGGCGAAGGTGTTTTGATCAGGGACGATCGTCCCACCTACGCCCTCGGCCACTGATCCCAGGTGCTGTGGCGTGGCCCAAATGACTCCTCCTCAAGCGCAAGGTGAGCGAGCAAGTGCTCCTCCAGCTCCGTCAGCGCCTCAACGAGTTGGAACCGGCTCCCGCCCGATACGTCGGTCGCGACCTCATCAGCCACCGCGGCGATGCGCTCGGTGATGTGGTGGACCTTGAGATGGTCCTCCTCGAGGCGGTCGACCACGCTGTTCAGGGACGGATCGTGCTTGCGAATCATCGGGAAGACTGCCGCATCCTTGATCGTGTGGTGGGAGTGCACGAAGCGGCAGTAGTGCAGGCAGCCGAACTTGAGCCGCCAGAGCGGGCTGGTGATTTCCAGGTTGCGGACCTCGCTCAGGATGGTCTGCGGCGACAGGCCGTCCCGTGCCTCTCTGGCGAGGCGATGGACCGTTTGCAGATCCTGGCGCAGGAACGAGTGGATGTAGAGCAGCTCGCGAAACATGCCCGCTCGGGGTGGCATGTCGTTCTTTTCGATGGTCGGTTTGCTCGCCAAGGTACGCAATCTCCACGCTGCGACGGACGCCGGCTGTTGATCGATGCACGTGGGTGGATATATCGTGGACATCCCATTTCCGCTAATTTCGGCTGACACGCCGCACGACCAGAGAGGCTCCATGGCCGACTACGGACACGACCTGCAGTTCGGCTTCTTTCTCGATCCCTCCACGGGCAACGCCGCCCGCACCATTGAGATCGCCCGTATCCTCGACGACCTCGGATACGATCTGATCGGCATCCAGGATCACCCCTACCAGCAGAAGCACTTCGACGCGCTGGCGTTGATCGGCTACATCCTCGGCCGGACGGAGCGGATCCGGGTCTTCCCGGACGTCGCCAATCTGCCGCTCCGGCTGCCGGCGATGCTGGCCAAGCAGGCGGCGACGCTCGATCAGCTCAGCGGTGGCCGGTTCGAGCTCGGACTCGGTGCCGGAGCGTTCTGGGACGGGGTCCGGGCGATGGGCGGTCCGGTCCGGGAGCCGAAGGAAGCGCTGGCCGCCCTACGGGAGGCAGTGACCCTGATCCGCGGGTATTGGAGCGGCCGGCCGCTGCGACAGAACGGTGAGATCTACCAGGCGATCGGGGCGCGACCGGGGCCGCTTCCCGCGCACGAGATCGGTCTTTGGCTGGGCGTGGTTGGCCCACGGGCGCTGCGCCTGACCGGGGAACTGGCGGACGGCTGGGTTCCGTCGATGTCCTACGTGCCGCCGTCTCAAGCGACGAGAGCGAACGTGATCATCGACGAGTCGGCTCGCGAGGCTGGGCGGGATCCGTCCGCGATCCGGCGGATCTATAACATCGGCGGGGAGGTCACGCCGATCGTCGAAGCGGAGTCGAGCGACGACGACCGGCAGATCGTCGGGCCGCGGGACCACTGGGTGGACGCGCTGACGCACCTGGCGGTCGACTACGGCTTCTCGACGTTCGTGCTGTGGGGCGTGCCGACAGCGCCGCGGCTGCGGATGTTCATCGACGAGATCGCCCCAGCCGTGAAAGAGCGAGTGGCGGAAATCCGCGCACGCCGATCCTAGCGTCCGGCTCCAGGGGCCGTTCTCAGGCGCCTATCCGGGCTGGTTGGACCGCCATCACGGCCGGAAGAGTTCCGCTTCGCTAGGGACCATCCGCAGCCTATCCGCTGCCCATGAGAATGGCGAGGGTTGAAATACCCCCTCCATCTGCACGGTTGTCCTTCTCCCCGGCGTCAGCGTCTGCTCGCCCGGCGATTCATTCTCGGGCTCACCCCACGAAGCCTCTCCGAGGCTGAGCATGGGGACCGTTGCGGAAGGCCAACGGATCAACTGGATTCCGCGTGATGGCTAAGGTCGAGCGCTGCCGATCCGCTGTTTGGCCCAGGACGTGCTCTGCTTCAGCGTCTGCACCGTCTGTTGGGGCACCAGGCTCGTCGCCGAGAGCTTGCCCTTGCCGCTGGCTGCGAGGGCGGCGGCCCCGCCCATGAGCCCTAGACCTACGACCGCGGCTGCGAGCCAGTCTGGCAGCATCTTGCCGAGGAGCCGGGTCACCGCGACGAGCAGGAACCCGACACCGAAGAGCCCAGTTACCCCACCGGCGGCGATCATCGCGCCGCCGCTGCCAGCAGCGACTGCCTCTTCCTTGAGCTCAGCCTTGGCGAGTTGCACCTCGCCGCGCACCATCGCCTGGATGTCCCCAACTGCACCGGAGACCAGCGACCCCAAGCCCTGGCGGATGATCCCGCCGGTCGTGGTCGGGGCCTCGCGACCCGTCTCCTCGGGGAGGGCTCCCGCCCCAGCGCTTGTCCCGGTTTCGTCGCTGGCCGCTAAATCTTGACTGGTCACGTCCGGATAGTCTGCCGGCACCTGGGTGCCCGCGATGTCCTCACTCCGCTGGTCCATCCGTGTTCTCCTTCCGGTGGCGTCATGTGTCACATGCCGCAGCCGCGAGAGACGGCGCGGCCGCGAGGGGAGCAGGGCTCCCGGTCGCGGCCATGCCATCCGTGGTACGCCGGGAACCGATCAACCCTGCGTAGGCGATCCGCTCGTTTCGCCGGAGGTGTAGTACGGAGCGGTCCGCCCGGAGGAGTCTGTGGTTCCGACTCCCGCCGATTGGGTGGGCCAGCCCGAGCCGGTGGACCCGGAGAGGCGCTGTGACGTGCCGCTGCCGGTTTGGCTCATGCCGGAACTGCTGCTCATGCTCGAGCCGCCACCCGTGCCCGAGCTCGAGCCCCGGGTCTGCTGCTCGAGCTTCTCGGCAAAGCCGGGGAAGGTCTCGTCCAACGTGGCCTTCAGTCGCTCGGTGAGCGAGTTCATCAGCGCGGTGGTTCCGTTGGCGAGCATGTCCTCGAGACCCGAGCTCTTCGCCGCCTGCTGGATGTTGCCCCGCAGCCCGCTCTGGCTCTGAGCCCCCATCGACGCCTCGTAGGCGCGCGAGGAACCCTCGATGTGGGTCGAGCGGGACCCGGACTGGTGACCGCCCTTGTCGCCGCCGAGCATGCCGCCGAGGGCAAACCCGCCGAGCAGCGCCGCGCCGAGTGCGAGGAGCGGCTTCTCCTCGACCTGACGCCGGAGGTCGACGCTCTCCTTGGCCTTCTGAACGGTTCCCTCGACGGTGTCCCTCGCCTTCATGACCGTCTCGTCGACCGTGGTTCGGGCCTGGTGTACCGTGTCTGTCACCTGTGACTCGATCTGCTCGATCTTCTGTGCTGCGTCTTCGCGCTTCTGCTCTATCTCTTGACGGAGCTGATCTGCTGACTGGCCCATTCCTTGTCCTCCTTCAGCGTCTCGATCGTCTGTTCAGGCTTGAGATTGGAGGCACTCAACCGGTTCTTGCCGATGAGTCCCAGGATCGCGGCGATGGCCAGCACGGACAGACCAACGATGCCGGCCGCGATCCAGAGCTGGACGACCTTGTCCAGCAGGTACACCACGGCGAGCAGGGTGAAGATCAGCCCGAGGAGCCCGAATATCGCGGCCGCGGCGAGGAGCCCTGCGCCCTTGCCGAGCGCTGACGCGTCCTCCTTTAGTTCGGTCTTGGCGAGTTGGACCTCGCCCCGGAGCAAATCCTGAAGATCCTTGATCACGCCGGAGATTAAGGATCCGAGCCCTTCCGGTGCTCCAGCGAGCTCGTACCGCCCGCCCGTGCCGTCGTTGACCCGCACTGCTTGCCCTGGCGGGACGGAATTCGCCCCCAGGTTCCCAGATCCACGTCCGGGGTCGCGCTGCTTCCCGGAGCCTTGGCCCCGAGCCTGCCTTTGGTTCATGGGTTCCCTCACCCTCGTCGGAGGTTGGTTGACGTTAGCGCCGCGCCCTAGAAAGGAGGAAGCCCACACCCGCCGCCACCAGCAACGACTGGGTCGGCTTGCGCCGAACCAACGCTTCTAAGTCGGTGACGAGTTGGTCGGTGTCCTTGCCGCGTAGGTACTGGGCGGCGGTGTCCAGCCGGTCAGCCACCATCGTGGCGCGCGAGAGCATGGGGCTACCGCCGCTCTCGCCAGCGTTCTCGGCCCGGCCGCGAATCGTGTCGGCCAGCTTGTCCAGCCCGCCGGCCGCTTTGTCGATCCCGGCGTCGACCTTGGTCGTGGCCTGGTCCGTGACCTGGTCCGTCTTCTCCTTGGCGGTCTCCATGGCCGCTCCGGCCTTCTGCTGGGCCTGGCCCACCGCCTCTTTGGCCTTGTCGGCGGTCGAGCCGCTGGAGGCACCGCCTCCCATGGCAGTCCCGCTGGTGCCCGTCGATTCCTCAAAGACGGGTGCCTCAGTCCCGAAGGTGCCTGCGCCCGCGTCAACTGGCTCGCCCACCTCCGTGGCCCAGCCTGGCGTGCTTGTCCCACCCGTGTAGCCAATCGGCTCTGGGGAACCGACCAGTTCCCCGGAGCGACTCCTCTGCTGGCGATCGCTCATTCCATGACTCCTCTCCATGCACGACCCAGCTCTCGGCCGGTGCTTTGCGCCGTGTCGTGTCCGTCCGTCACCGCTGGGTTACGCACGCGAGGTGCCAGGGGACGTCGAGAACAGCAAAGATCGCAATGGCCGCAACCGACGACGGGATTGCGTCGATGCGCACGCTACAGAGGCTGGGAGAATGCGCAGTTCTTTCTGCTGAAGTGGCCGGACGTTCCTTAAAGACGGAGCAGGGGCAGTTGAGTTGCTCCGAGCCCTGGGCAGCGTAGGTACTCATGAGGCATGAACGGAGGGAGGGGGAGGGGCGGGCACGTGGGCTGGACGCGCCCGCCCCGTAAAGGAGGGGATCCGAGGGACGGAAGATCGCGGCTTGACTGGAGTCGCGATCTACGGTTGCCGTGCCTCTATGTCAAAGACGCGCCGGCAACCCATTTGGTTTCACCCCCTTCTCACGTCCCTGGATGGCTTGTTCTCTTCAAGTCGGGGAAGGGCCAAGCCGCCCGCCACTTCCAATCGATGGGAGCGGATGGGATGCACCCCGCCAGTCGTGTCCGCA
Source organism: Thermomicrobiales bacterium (assembly GCA_030446955.1). Taxonomy (GTDB): domain Bacteria; phylum Chloroflexota; class Chloroflexia; order Thermomicrobiales; family UBA6265; genus LC2-1. The sequence goes on along the minus strand of JAUJMG010000097.1, from coordinate 5,787 downwards.
CGCAGATGTTCCCTCCCAACAGATCGCGCTGGTTGTCGAGTGGGGTGGGTGACGCGGTAAGGTGAACCTGCGCATCGAAGCGCCTGGGTTCAAAGACACGCCCGCCAGTCGTCTCCGTTGCCGCAGGTGCTGAGGGACGGCGCATTGGTGAGCCCACATACCTGCTTGGACCGGCCGCGTTGCCGCTCCCGAATCACATCCGGCTCTCGTCTGACATCGTATGTAGATGCAGTCCCGCCCGTCTGGAAGGAGACCCGCCGTGCCTAGCCATCTGTCTCGCCTGCTCCTCCTCGTCGGCCTGCTCCTCGGGGTCGCGAGCACCCCTGTAGCAG
>JAUJMG010000097.1:4083-5355 GCA_030446955.1 Thermomicrobiales bacterium | reverse complement strand
CGCCTGCTCCTCCTCGTCGGCCTGCTCCTCGGGGTCGCGAGCACCCCTGTAGCAGCCCAGGATGATCTGACCGCCCAGTTTGATCAGATCGCCGAGGAGACCTCCGACCTGCGGGACCTCCCGATCGAGACGGACGTCCAGGAGGCCCTACTGAGCCGCGAGGCATTGCAGCAGCGCCTTCTTGATGACTTTGACACCGACTACCCACCCGAGGACGTCGAAGCGGACGCGCGGCTGCTGGAAGTCTTCGGGCTGATGCCGGCCGCGACGGATCTGAAGCAACTCTATCTGGACCTCTTGACCGAGCAGATCGCGGGCTTCTATGACCCGCGCACCGGGGATCTCTATGTCATCAGTGGTGGCACCGAGTTAAGCGATCTCGACGAGTGGACCTACGCTCACGAGGTGACCCATGCCCTCCAAGACCAGGCATTCGACCTCGAGGCGATACAGGACCGCGCCAACGATGTCGACGATGCCTCGCTCGCTATCGCGGCCCTGGTTGAGGGTGACGCGACTGCCCTCGGGAACGATTACCTGACCGAAAACCCCGGCCTCCTCCTTGGCATTTCCCAGGCTCTCGCCGAGGGCGACATCGACGCCTCCCAGCTCGAGAAGGCGCCCCCGATCATCGCCCGGACCCTGATTTTCCCCTACGAGGCCGGTCTCTCCTTCGTCACCGCGTTGCGGGAGGACGGAGGTTGGGACGCCGTGGACGCCGCCTATGCGGACCCACCGACCAGCACCGAGCAGATCCTTCACCCTGAGAAGTATCTCGACCGTGACGAGCCGACCACCGTGACCCTGCCCAACCTTGAAGCAGCGCTCGACGGCTATCGCATCCTTGACGAGAACAACCTTGGCGAGTTCCAGACCCGTGTCCTGCTTGAGGGCTCAGGCGACACCGACGCCGCCATAACGGCTGCTGCTGGCTGGGACGGTGACCAGTACGCGCTCCTGGCGAGCGGTGAGGACGAGGTTCTAGTTTGGGAGACGGCGTGGGACAGTGAGGCGGACGCCGAGGAGTTTGTCGCGGCATTGCGTGCCACCGACGAGACCCGATTCGACGCCGCGTACGCGGAGGGCGAGGGCACGCTCGCGCTGACAACTGACGGCCAATCCGCCCGAATCGAGATCGAGGACAGCCGGGTCCGCTACGTCCTGGCCCCGACCCCGGACCTCGCCGACGCGGCCCTGGCAGCGTTCGCCGCCGTGTAGCCCCTCCAGAGACAACTAGGCGGATCCGACAGCCCTTCCCGGCCGGGCGCGATG
>JAUJMG010000097.1:2518-3983 GCA_030446955.1 Thermomicrobiales bacterium | reverse complement strand
CTGCTGGACGAGGTGGCGGCCGGGGAGACGATCACGATCACCAAGCACGGAGTGCCCGTGGCGAAGCTCGTGCCACCGGACGGCGCGAAGCCTGCCGATGTCGGAAGGGCGATTGATGAGTGGCTTGAGTACCGGCAACGGCACAAGATCACGCTCGACGGTCTGGCGATCCGGGAGATGATTGAGGAGGGACGGCGCTACTGATGCCGTTCGTTCTCGATGCCTCGGTAAGCTTGGCATGGTGTTTCGAGGACGAGGAGACCCCGTACGCCTTGGGCGTATTCAACCGGCTGCGCGCGGACCGGGCGCTGGTGCCAACGATCTGGCCACTTGAGGTCGCGAACACGCTGCTGGTCGGCGAGCGCCGCGGGTGGCTCACCCTGGCAGCCACGACGCGGTTTGTGCGGGTCCTGAACGGACTGCCGATTACCGTCGACGACCACACCTCAAGCGCAGCTCTGGGATCGGTGTTGGCGCTCAGCCGGGAACACGGTCTGTCGGCGTACGACGCGACCTATCTGGAGCTTGCCGTGCGCGAAGGCTTGCCCCTCGCGACCCAGGACGCTCGGCTGCGGGCGGCCGCCGAGCGGGCCGGGGTGGAGGCGCTCGCGGATCCGGCGGCAGGGTAGGGCGGCTAGCGCTCGTCGAAGACCCACCGACCGCCAAGCAGGGTGGCCACCGGCCGGATGTCCGGAAGCTCTTGCGGGGCGACGGACAGGGGATCGCGGTCCAACACGGTCAGGTCCGCGGCCTTGCCCGGCTCAATGGAGCCTTTGAGGTGCTCCAGCCCCGTCGCGTGGGCGCCGCCGATGGTGTAGGCGCAAAGGGCCTCGACGGGGGTCAGCGTCTCCGCGGGGCCGAGCAGGCGGCCGGCGACGGTTCGCCGGGTGACGGCGGCGGCGAAGCCGACCCAGGGGTTGAAATCCGTGATCGGGGCGTCGGAGGTCGCGGCGAGGGGCACCCCCGCGTCAAGGTAGGCGCGCATGGGCATCGCTTCTGCCGCCCGCCATTCGCCGACCGAGGCAACGAAGCTTTCCCCCAGGTTGGCCAGAAACGGCGCCGAGACGAGCGCCGGGATGCGGTGCTCCCCCATCAGGCGCAAGGCCTCCGGGGTCGGAAAGTAGGCGTGGTGGACGCGGTGACGAAGGCGTGGGTTGGGGTTCGCCTTCTGCGCGGCCACGTAGGCCCGGACCACCGTCTCCTGCGCCTCGTCGCCGCAGGTGTGGGTGTCGATCGACCAGCCCAGGTCGTGGACCCAGCGGATCAGCTCCGCCAACCGGCCAAGCTCCACCACCCAGGTGCCCGTGTTGTCGGGCTCGTCCAGGTAGGGCTCGCGCATCTTCGCCGTACGGTCGCCGACGCCGCCGTCCGGCATGAACTTGATCCCCTCCAGCCGCAGTAGATCGTCCCCGAACCCGCCGGTCACCCCGATCCCGGCGAAGCGCTCCTGGAGGAGGGGCTCCTC
>JAUJMG010000097.1:0-2418 GCA_030446955.1 Thermomicrobiales bacterium | reverse complement strand
AAGAGCCCGGTGGGCTCACCGGCGGCGTCCCGCTCGAAGGAGCCGGCGTAGCGCATATTCGCCGGCGGGTTGGGCGTCTCGGCGGTGATCCCGGCCAGGCGCAGCGCGGCGGAGTTAGCGACGAGCTTGTTCCAGACCCGGTGGATGACGACCGGGTGGTGCGGCGCGACGGCGCCAAGGTCGTGCCGGGTGGGGTGGCGGCCCTCGGCCAGCAGACTCTCGTCCCATCCCCGTCCGACCACCCAGGTGCCGGGAGGCGTCTCCCTCACACGCTCGGCCACGCGGTCCAGGATCTCCCTGATGCTGCGGCAGCCATAGAGTTGGACCTGACCCAGCATGAGCCCGGTCGAGAGCAGGTGGTTGTGGGCGTCGATCAGGCCGGGAACCACCGTCGCGCCACGGAGATCCTCAACGCGGGTGCCTAGTCCAACCAGATCTCGCACATCCTCGTCGGTGCCGACCTCGATAAAGCGTCCGTCCTTAATGGCGACGGCGCTGGCGCTCGGGTTGGAGTCGTCGACCGTATGGATGTGGGCGTTGAGCAAGACGAGGTCGGGCGCGAGGGTGGAAGATGCCATCGTGAACTGCTCCTGATCCATGCTGCCTGAATACCGGAAGAGACTGAGGGGAGGCGGGGCGCGTCTGCCGAAGCTCTGACGGAGACCGGTCATTCACGCCCCGGCTGGCTCCCTGACGTTAGGGGAGCCATCAACGGTCGTGTCGCTGCCATCACCCTCCCGCGCACGAGCGATGATCTCCTCAACCATGATCGTCTTGGCATCAGCGTAGTTCTGCGTGTGCGTCCAATCCTGCCGGGCGAGGTCACGCTTGGTGCGCTCGTATCGCTGCCGATCCGCTTCGTTGCGGCGCAACCAGTCTCGGAAGAGGAGCATGCGCTCGATCTCGGGGCAGCCAGGCGAGAAGACGTGGAGGTTGATGTCTACGTTTGGCCCCTTGAACATGCGGTGCTCGTACCAGTCCGGTTCCCGGATGCGGAGCACGTAGGCGGCGGCCTCCAACAGAGGGACGTAGGCGGGTTCGTCTCCCGAATCGGGCACGACGAGCAGGATGTCGATTTTCGGCTTGGCCGCCAGCCCCGGCACGGAGGTTGAGCCGACGTGCTCGATCAGGAGCACCCGACCCGCGAGGGCGGCCCGGATGGCGGCGGCCTCCCGCTCGAAAAGTCGGGGCCATTCAGGGTCGTAGTCGACGATCTCGATGGGGCCGGAGTGGGACGTCAACTCGCCGATCGTGACAGCCCGCAGCTCCGCCTCGGTCATGGGGACGCGGTTGACCGGCACGGGCATCTTCTTCTCCTCGCGATCCTTCTCAGCGTCGAACTGTTCAGCTGGCTTGATCGAGAGGGAGGGTGTGCCGAAGGAGAACGTTCGCAGGTTCGACGCATATCTGTTGACCACAACGACGTCGCGCCACGGAAGCGTGGCAGCGGGGCATCTTACCGCCGGAGTAGGACTGGGAAAAGTTGCGCTTGGCCCCTCGGTGAGGATGAGGCGGGGCTGCCGGTGATCCTGCTGGTTGGGGGCTCGGAGGGTGGAGCACGCCCCCGCGGGACCTCTGGCTCATCGCCTGATGAGGCATGAGAGGATGCGGAGGCGCGTCGTCTCGGGGGCGGGTGTGAGTTCTCGGAAGTGGGTGGCGCGCTGAAACATTGCATCGCTTGGGAAACGGGCGCGTGATGGGTGCGAAGACCCGGGGCGCCGGATCTGGGGTAAGGAAGCAGGCAATGCAGGGCGGGGATCAGGGGTTCGTTGCTGGAGTTGAGGTGCCGGGCGAAACTGCTGGGCCGGCGCGGTGGTTCGCGTTCCGGGGCAGCGAGTTGCTGGTGCGGGATGCGGAGGAAGCCGAGGCGGGCAGCGTGGTGGAGGTGCTTCTGGCTGCGGAGATCGCCGACGTGGTAGTTCAGGCGGCTGGGCTACCTCGGCACTACCTGGGGACGCTGGACGGAGCGGGGTGCTGGGCCGTGGGGCTGCCTGACGATGCTGAGACGCCGGAGGGCATGCGGTTCGAGGGGTTACGGGCGCTCTACGGGCGGGTACCGGAGGCGCTCTTCAGCGTTGCGGGGCGCGCAGTGCAGATCGTGGCCTGGGACCGGGACCACCGGTTCTGCGGGCGGTGCGGGGCGGCGACGGAGCCCGTGCGCGGGGAGCGGGCGAAGCGCTGCCCGGCCTGCGGGCTGACCAGTTTCCCGCGGCTCTCCCCTGCGGCGATCGTCTGCGTGGCACGGGGGCCGGAGGTGCTGCTGGCACGGTCCAACAACTTTCCGGCGGCGTTCTTCAGCGTGCTGGCCGGGTTCGTGGAGCCCGGGGAATCGCTGGAGGAGACGGTGATCCGGGAAGTGCGGGAAGAGGTGGGGGTCGAGGTGGCGGATATCCGCTACTTCGGCAGCCAGCCCTGGCC
>JAUJMG010000488.1 GCA_030446955.1 Thermomicrobiales bacterium | reverse complement strand
CGACGCGGTAGCCATGCTGAAGGCGCCGCCGCACCAGGCGCACGATCATCCCCTGCGCATCCGCCCGGGTGGTATAGCCAGTCGTCCGGGAGCGGTCGGGACGACCAAGTCGGCCCCACGTCTGCACCAGGGCAAAGTCACCCCAAAGGGTGGGCTGCCAACTCAGGACATAGACGCGGAAGCGATTGGCCGTCGGGTCCACGCTGATCAAGCGCACGAAGGCGTGGAACATGACGATCGCGCCAAGCTCCGTCGACGTGGGCACGAGGCGCCGTCGCTCGCCGCGTGCGCGCTCCACGGAACTGGCCCGCTCCGCCTTCGTCGCGGGGCGGGAGTGACGGACCTGCCCCGGCTTCGGCACGGGGGTGCGCCCACGGAGTTGCGCCACACCGGCGAGATGGACGGCCAGGTTGTGACGGTTCGCGGTGGCCATGGCGGTGCGTGCCGGAGCGAGGGCACCACGGAGCGGCTGGTCGTGGGTGGTCTCCACCAAGGGCAGCGCGAGTTGAGCGTACGTCTGCACGACCGTCATCGCTCCCACCTCCGCCGTCGGTGTGCGCGGCTCGCGCCGTAAGGCGCTCCAGCGTCCGGATTCCGCGTCGTCGCACCCCTACCGGGGCGTACCTTTCGTCTCACGAGCGTAGGTGATCGCTCGTCCATCTGGCATGGAATAGTGGAGGGAATCGGCGTCGTAGTCGAGGGAGCCGTCGACACCCCTGATAACAGCCCTTCTCCGGCCCGCGCAGGCTGAGGAGCCGATGTTGTCCCGATGCTGACCGCCCGGCCTCCGTGGATTGCAGAGCTGGATGACGCGTCGGGTGGTGTGCTCGCTCCTGGCACCGGTTTTGCCGACCCAACCTGACACGTCGGCGCAGGAATCGACGATCGCGCGTTCATCGACCAGCGAGGTGGCTCCGTGTTCTTCCACGACAAGCGCTTGCAGTATCACGCCAAGCCGGACCGGCCGGACCCGATCTTCGCCCGCCGCCTGCAGGAAGTGCTCGGCGGCCAGTGGGGCGAGATCTCCGTCATGATGACGTACCTGTTCCAGGGGTGGAACGCGCGCGGCCCCGTCAAATACAAGGACATGCTGCTTGACATTGGCACCGAGGAGATGGCCCATGTCGAGATGCTCTCGACCATGATCGCCCGTCTGCTGGAAGGAGCGCCCCTCTCCACGCAGGAGGAGCTGGCCGCGAGCAACCCGGCCGTCGGTGCGATCATGGGCGGCATGCACCCGCAGCATGCCATTGTCGCCGGTCTGGGCGCCCAGGCGGCCGACAGCGCCGGCGTGCCGTGGAATGGACGCTACGCGGTGGCGAGCGGCAACCTGCTGGCGGACTTCCGCTACAACGTCACGGCCGAGTCTCAGGGGCGGCTCCAGGTGTGTCGGCTCTATGAGATGACCGAGGACGCCGGTGTGCGAGACATGCTCTCCTTCCTGATCGCGCGAGACACAATGCACCAGAACCAGTGGCTGGCGGCGATTGCCGAGCTTGAAGCGGACGGGTTGGAGACGACACCCGTGCCGAGCGCCTTCCCGCAGGAGCGAGAGAAGGCCGAGGTGGCCTATCAGTTCATGGATGCCTCGACCGGCGACGAGAGCCAGACGGGGCGCTGGGCGAGCGGAGCATCGATGGACGGCAAGGGGCAGTTCCAGTGGGTCAAGGCGCAGCCCTTCGGCGAGGCGCCACTCGACCTGCCGGCCGACCCGCGGGTCTTCGGCACCCCGAAGAGCCCTATCCAGGCGCAGCTGGGCGGCTCTGGCCTGGTGGCGAAGGCCGCGCAAGCCGTCGAGGGAATCGTTCGCGGCGACGGCGAGTCCTAGCGGCGGGGTTCCGTGATCGTTGCCCGAGGGGGGTCGTGGGTTTCCCCGCGGCCCCCGTGGTCTGCTTCGGCTCAGACCTGCACGGACCGCCTTCTCAGTTGACCCGGTCCTTCCCCCTGATAACAGCCCTTGTTAGGTCGTCTGACATTGTCTGACACGCCCATGGTATAATCGAGGTCATGGTGCCGCTCCCATCCATTGCAATCTTGGTGTGGGACGACTGGAACCGCGAGCACATCACCAAGCATCACGTCACGCCTGCAGAGGTGGAAGAGGCGGTCGGCGGTGAGCCGATCGCCAGCCAGGGCTACAAGGACCGCTTGGTGCTCACCGGCCCGACCTCAACCGGCCGAATGCTCACCGTCGTGATCGGTGGTGTCCCCAGGCAGGCCGACAGCTACTACGTCTTCTCCGCCCGGCCGGCCAGCCGCGAGGAGCGGGCTCGCTATCATGAGCAGAAAGGAGGCTCCGCATGAGCCAACCACGTCCCACCGTCGATCTGGGCTATCCAACGGAGGCTCACGGTCGTATCCCAAGCTTCCATTCGATTGAAGAGGAGGCAGCCTTCTGGGACACGCATGACACGACCGAGTTCATCGGCCAGGAGCTGCAGCCGGTCGAGGTCGTCGTGGGCCAGGAGCTGGCTGAACGCCTGACGCTGCGGTTGGATAAGGCCGACCGGGAGTTGCTGGCCAAGCAGGCCAAGGCCAAGGGGATCGGCCCTTCGACCCTCGCCCGGATGTGGCTGAAGGAGCGGCTGCGCCAGGAGGCCGAGGCCGAGGCGCATGCTCGTTAATCTCAGAACTCACGTCATCCAGGCCCCGTGCCGGCTATTCTGGCACGGGGCTGTTTTCGTCTCTGCCCCTGGTTACAGCCATCATGGGAACCGAGAATCTCCCGGGACATCAACGGAGATCCCTGAGACATTCGGCTCTTGGTTTGAGGTCATCGCTAAGGCGCGGTCGACGAGGCTGTTCCGCGGGAAGGCAGGCAGGAGTGGAATCCGAGCCTGCCGCGCTTCCTGCACGAGCCATTGTTGATGGTGCCACGCTAATCGAGCCCAGGCATCACGAGCCTGGTCGGACAACGGCTGGTCACCGCTCCGCGTATGCGCTCCCTGTTCCCGCTCGGTGAGATTCCTGGTTACATTCGCCTCATTTCCAACGTCCAACATGAAGGCCCGGACCGCGCCACCCATTCTGCGCGCGATGAGCGCCGGGTCCAAACCATCTCCCTCGATGATGATCGGCGTGTTCGTCGAGACGTGGTGATCGATGACAACCTCGACCGCTGGGGCCATGAGGCGCGAGATGGAAATCAGCTTGGCCAGCAGTTCGTCCACCGGGACCGACTGCGGGTGGTCCAGCCGAAGGAAATAGAAGAGATCGCCGTGGACCTCAGGATCGACGAGGGCGCCGAACTGGAGCGTGAGGCGCAGGTCATCGACTGGGATCCACGGGAGGCCCAACCGCCGGCCCAACTGCTCGGCAACATAGCTTTTGCCGGTACCCGACCCTCCGCCGATCAGCAAGACCTGCCAGTCACGATCACCGTCGGCGCTGCCGGAAAGATTCAAATATTGTTCTTGGTGCATGGAATCAATTGTACGCTTCTGGTGATATCCAGGAATCCACGACTCGTTCTTCATTCAACCCGGCCACTAATGGCTCCACCCCTGATAAC
>JAUJMG010000487.1 GCA_030446955.1 Thermomicrobiales bacterium | reverse complement strand
AGGAGCTGCTCAAACCCCTCGGAATCGCGCAGTTCGACCTTCATGCGTCCTCGTCACCTTCCTGCTTAGATGCACGCTCTGTACTCACGATCTCGCGGCGCGCGCAACTCAACCTGGGCACGCCGCCCCCGTACCTGCCAGTATACGATAGGTTTCGCCGGACGTATAGCTTGTGATTGGACCGCGTGGCGTCCACAGCGCGACTGGCTGGTGCAATGCTCAAGGAGGCTTCATGGGCGCAGGGATCATGGGAGTGGCCGTTCATCCGGGCCAGGCCGGGAGCGTGCACGTGACCAAGCTCGCCCAGCCGAGGCCTGGCCCCAATGAGGCGCTGGTGCGGGTGCGCCGAGTCGGGGTGTGCGGAACAGACACGGAGATCATTAACGCAAAATTCGGGACCGCTCCGGCCGGCGCTCAGGAGCTCGTCCTTGGGCACGAGGTTTTGGGCGAAGTCGAGGCAGTCGGCGAAGGCGTGACCACGCTGCGTCCCGGCGATCTGGTGACGGCAACGGTGCGACGGCCGGACGGCTGTCCGACCTGCCGCGCCGGTCAGATCGATATGTGCCTCTGGGGCAACTATACCGAGCGGGGCATTCTTGGCGCTCATGGCTACATGGCGCAGTCCTTCACGGAGAACGTCCGCTACCTTGTCCCCATCCCCGTCGAGTTGGAACCGGTCGGCGTCCTAGTTGAACCGTTGAGCGTGGTCGAGAAAGCGTACCGCCAGGCGGTCCTAATTCAGCGACGCCTCGCCGTCTGGACCCCGGAAACGGCCGTCGTCCTCGGCGCTGGGCCAATCGGCATCCTCGGCACCCTGCTTCTTCGCCAGCAGGGTCTTCAGGTCTACACCCTCGCCCGCACGCCGGCACCCAACCCGGCCGCGGAGATCGTCGAGCGGGCCGGCGCTCACTACGTCTCCACGCGCCAGATCTCCTTCGCCAACCTGCGCGACTCCCTGCCGAACGTCGATCTCATCTTTGAAAGCACCGGGGCCAGTGCTTTGGCGTTCGAGGGCATGGAAGCTTTGGGAATCAATGGAGTTCTGATGCTGCTGAGCATCACCGGAGGAGATGCCGAGGGGCTGGTTCCAACCGACGCGATTAACCGGAGCCTCGTCCTAGGGAACAAGATCGTGGCTGGGAGCGTCAATGCCGCTACGGAGGACTTCGCCCGCGGCGTGAAGCGGTTGGGCCAGTTCGAGCACGAGTGGCCAGGCCTGGCCGTCAGTCTGATCACCGACCGGTTACGCGGCTTCGATGATGCCCACCGGATCGCCGAAGCGGCGGGCCGGGGCGTGAAGACCGTACTGGAGTTTGCCGACGCCTGAGAGCACGTAAAGCCCCTACCGATTCAGCCATGTCGTGGGAAGTGAGGAGAACCCGGCAGTGATCCCGTTGGTCAAGACGGGCGGCAGTCCACGAGAGATCGGCCATGACGTGGGCACAGAAATGCGGGACCCACTCCGGGCAGCGATCGCGGCGACCAGAGAGGGTTGCACCAGCCCCAGCGCGTGGGACGCCATGGTCGACGCCGTCGGCCCCTACCTGGAGGCAACGGAGCGGGAGGCGCCGGAGATACTGGACGAGATGCGTGGCATGGCGGAGGCGTCAGGTGTCCCGCTCACGGAGTTAATGGCGCACAACGCCGCCGAGGAGTTGGACCAGGCCGCGGGCCGGTTCGGTTGCACAGTGATCGGGGTCACGCCGGCGGGAAGCGTTGACGGGCACGTCCTGCTGGGTCACAACGAAGATACCACTGCCGGATGGGCAGACTATGCTTACGTCATCCATGCCGAGCCGGCTACCGCACCCGCGTTCGTTGCCTTTACTTACGCGGGCTACCTCCTGCATCAGGGGCTCAACGCCGCAGGTCTGGGATCAGTCGGCAATGCGCTCTACGCCCGTGACGCCCGCGTTGGCATTCCCAAGCTTCTACTCTACCGGCGCGCCCTCATGCAGCGAAACATCGAGGACGCGATCCGGTCCGTGACCGATCCCGCACGAGGGATCGGGAACAACCACCTCTTCGCCAGCGCCGAAGGAGACATCTACGACGTCGAGGTTTCCGAGAATTGCTCAGCGCTCCTTCATGCCGGCAACGGATTTCTTGCCCATGCCAACCATTTCGTCAGCCCCGAACTCGCCCACTTGGACCGGGATGACGATCCCCTCAACTCCCGCCTGCGCCAGAATCGGGTGGAGCGGCTAGTGGAAGCCCAGTGGGGCGCCCTGAGTGTCAAACCGTCAAAGGCATCCTGGCGGACCACAGCAACTACCCCAGGTCCGTGTGCAAACATCATGCGCCCGAAAGTGACCTCAACTACGGCACGATCGGCAGCGTCGTCATTGACGTGACTGACCGCAGGTTATGGGCGTGTGCCGGCACCCCCTGCCGCGCTGCCTGGCGAGCAGTGGAGCTGTAGCGTCCGGCTCCGCACAGCTCACGCTAGTCATCGGGTAGTTTCGATTACCGGCTTGCATGCTCCTGCCGCCGACCTGGCATCCCCCGTGCTCCTAAACAGGAGGTCGGAAGGAGGGTCACGCATGGGCAACGAGACCGAGTTGGAGTTCAAGGTTGGGGACCGAGTCGAGTGGCACGGTCCTGGCAAGATTCGTGGCCGAATCAGGCAGCGGCTGATCGCGCCGATGGAGATCAAAGGGCACCACGTTGCTGCGTCGGATGAGACCCCCCAGTACCTGGTAGTGAGCGACGCAAGCGGCGAGGAAGCAGCGCACAAACCCAGCGCTCTGAGGAAGGTGGACTGAATGGGGAACGGCAACAACGGCAACAGTCGGGACGACCAGATCAAGAAACTGAGCGACCTGATCAAGGCCGTCCGGATCGCCATGATGACCACCATCGAGCCGGACGGATCGCTCCGTGCGCGCCCTATGGCGACCTAGGAGAGCGAGTTCGAAGGCACCCTCTGGTTCTTCACCGGCGAACACGACCCGAAGGTCGACGAGGTGCGACGCGATCACCGCGTCAACATCAGCTACTCCTCCAAGGACGGCAACATCTGGGTCTCCGTCTCGGGGATGGCACAGGTGGTTCGGGACCGGCAAAAAATCGACGAACTCTGGAAGCCCTATCTCAAAGCCTGGTTCCCGAAGGGCAAGGACGATCCGGAGCTGGCGTTACTGAAAGTCGATGTCGAGCAGGCTGAGTACTGGGACTCAAGCTCAAGCGCCATCGTGCACGCGGTTGGACTGGTCAAGGCGCTGACCACCGGCGAGCCTTATCGGCCCGGGGACAACGAGAAATCGCAGCTCACTGGAGCCTAGCCGCTCCCGAATCCCTCGTGGTGGTGGTCAAGGACAAGGAAGGCCGGGTGCGATAAGCACCCCGCCATCCAGCTGTTCAACGTAAGCAAACAACAGAAGGGCCACGCGCTGTTTGCACCCACAACCAGGCGACCGGGGCTCTAACGCACCGTATGTTAGAAAAACCGACCCAAACACATACACGCCCGCAGCCAGTCCGACCGAGGCAAAATAGACCTGCTCGGCCT
>JAUJMG010000486.1 GCA_030446955.1 Thermomicrobiales bacterium | reverse complement strand
TACAGCTACGCCCCGATCGTCCACGCCGAGGACGAGGTGGAGGCGCTGCACAACCTGCGGATCGCCGCCAAGCGGCTCCGCTACACCCTGGAGCTGTTCCGGGTCGTCTTCGGACCGGAGGGCGAACGGCAGATCGAGCGGGTCAAGGCGATCCAGGAGGAGTTGGGCCAGGTCCATGACCACGACGTGTGGACCGCCCTGATCGAGGATGAGCTGGCGATCCTGGCGCGGGAGGCGAAGGCCGGGGGCCGGGCTCGCGCCAAGGCCCCGGGTCCGCAGGCCGCCGCCGGCGGAGAGGCCCGGGCGCTCGGCCTCGCGCCGGACGCCGAGTCCGATGGCGACCCTGCCGTCGGACTCCATGCCCTGCTGGAGCGCCAGCGCTCCGGTCGCGCCGCCCACTACCGCGCCTTCGTCGAACTCTGGGACCGCTTCGCCTTCGAAGGGATGCGCGCCGACCTCGCCGCGCTCTCGGCTACGCCACTTGGGAGAGCCGCTTAGTCAGGTCGCAGGTCGCGAGGGGGCGTATATCCCCTCTCACCGAACGTCCTCCTACCTTCTCACCTCAGAGTACAGCGGTCTCCAGTGCCTGAGGCATCAGGGAGGAGAGGAGCCGGCGGGCCGGTTTGTCTGGCCCAAGCGGACCAGATCCGCTGCGGCCGTCGTCGCCTCGTCGGCTTCCTCGGAGGCGACCGGCTCGAGGATCCCTGCCTCGGCTCCCGCGCGCCGCCGCATCTCGTCAGTGGTCACGCGCTGCGCCTCCCGCACCTCGTCACCGTCCGGCCGATCATCATCCACCGTAATCTCCTTCCGAGTCTCCTTCCGCCGCTAGGATCATATATTGGTGCTGCACCGGTGTCAGACTCATCTCCCGGCCGGGAGTGCTTCCGAGTCGCGTGTGCTGTTCTCAGGGCATCCGACGTGCCACCGTATAGTGCCGCTGTCACCCACCCGAGGATCTGCCCTGTTGTTAACACCCTCACTGCTGGGTGCCCCGAACAGAATCTGTAGCCTCACGGATGGGCCCGACATGCGTGGTATGCATGATGGGATCGTCGGACTCGCGGTCCGGTACGCTCCCATGGCGCGTTCAGGAGATGGCCCAATGGAGGAGGGAGCAGTGTTCGTGGTGGAGAAGTAGCCAAGCCGGCAGCTTCCCAGCGTGGGAGAAGTGATCACATGGACTGGACGAGGACCGTGAACCAGGCAACCAGGAACTCTCGCCCTGCCCAGAGAACGCCGCGTCGAGGCCTCCGCGGGATCGGCGTCAAGGTGGCTCTGGTGGTGCTGCTCGTTGGCGGAACCGTGATCGGTCACGCGATGCGCAAGGCAGGCTGCGGGCACGGGCAGCGGTCATTCGGCAGCTCGTTCCTATCGGCGGCCTTCTCCGAGGATGATCTCAAAGACTTGGGCCACCCCCGCTACGCGACGTCAGCGGCTCACTGCCCACCGTGTAGTGCAGCTCACGGCTGAGGGTTGGATGGTGGATCCGCAGGCATCCCGCACGTTCCCGCCGTACCTCGACGCCCGACGCGGGGATCTCGGCACCTACACGTCGGTCGTGGACGTGGATGGTGAGACCATCGTGCAGGTCGAGGCCCTCCGGATCGAATGACAGACCGCCCCCGGTTGAAGCGAGGTTAATCTGACCATCGTGGCCGGGTGAACCAAGCGAGGGCAGGTCGGCGGGCGACTGAGAACGACCACGTCCCGGACGAGGTCGGAGGAATCTAGGCGCCGACGTGCCGGATGGCGATCCTTCCGCCTGCTCGCCGCACCTCAAACACGGGTTCGGGGGCCGTCGCGGGACCGTGAAGCAGCTTGCCGTCGCGCAGGCAGAAGACGGATCCGTGCCAAGGGCAGGTCACTGTCTCACCCTCGAACTTCCCTTCGTCGAGCGGCCCACCCAGGTGGGTGCAGATGGCGGAGATGGCAAAAATCTCCTCGCCTTGGCGGAGCAGCAGCACCGGCGTCCCGTCCACCTCGACCCGCTTGGGCGCGCCCTCCTCCAAGTCGGCCTCCGCCAGGGCATCGGTCCACCCTTCCGGCTTTGGCTCAAAGGCAGTGTGATTAACGCCAATCCCGAGGTCGTAGGAGAGGTCGCCGCCGAGCCAGGCAGACGCGAGCACGATGCCGTACCCGGCCGTGGAGCAGGCCACACCCGCCGAGCGTGCACCACGGGCCCGGAGCGCCCAGGACGCACCATAGAGGACCGTGGCGACGCCGTTAAGCGACGCGTGCAGGGCGCCAATGCGCCGGGGCTTTTCGTCGTTGGCAGCGTCCTGCCACTGGGCCGCGCCGGTCACCGCGGCCCCCAGGGCACTAACAGTGCCGAGCGCCAGGGTCAGGTCGGCGGCTCGCTCCTCGCCCGTAAGGTCGAGAACGAGACTCGAGGTCCAGAGACCGGTCGGGGCGAGGATGACGGCTGGGTGGAGCGGGTGACCGAGCCACGTGCCGTAGAGGAGATCGCGGGGAATTCGGGGAGCTTCCTGGCCCAGGAGCGGTGCCCACGTCTTCTGCAGGCCAGCCGCTACCCCATCGAGCCACGGCATCGCCGCCGAGATGCGATCGGTCAATTTCGTTCCCATCCCGCCGAGCCTCCTGCTGTTCCGCCGTTATCCGTGAGTCAACCGCCCGGCCATCGCGTGGCGTGAACGGGGTTGGGAGATCAGTCTCCCCCATCGCCAGCCCCGCGAGGGAGCCGGACGAGCGAGATTGGTACCTGGAACCACTGGTAGAGCCACGGCTGCCCCAAGTCGATCGCGACGCTGGATGCCGGTTCCGCATCATGGAGGAGTGTTCCGAGGGCGTCAAGCGGTTGGGCGTGTTTGCATGTAGCCTCCGCTGATGAGCCGCCTCGCCACGCCTGGCTCGTGCGTAGCCTGGCAGGAGGCGCCGGCGGGCCTCGCCACCTGGCGTCCCGGTAGGTTCTCGACGAAGGCGCGGATGAGGCTCAATGGCTCACCGCCGCAGGGACTCCCGCCTCGGCTTGCGGCGTCGGGGCCGGCAAGTAACGCTCGGCGCGACCGAGCGGGGTGAATACGAAGAAGGCGAGCGCGATCAGGGCCATGAGCATCCCCTCCGCCGCGTAGACCAGCGCCACATTCCCAGTGCGCTCGATGGCCCAGCCGCCGAGCAGCGCTCCGAGCGGAATGGCCGACCAAGCGAGCACGCCAGCCACGCTGATCACCCGGCCTAGAAGGTGGTTCGGCACGATCGCCTGGCGCAGGCTGCCCGTGTTGATGTTGAACAGGGTGCCCAGCCCGCTCATGAGCGCCCAGAGCAGTAGCGCCGCCGGATACCAGCGGGTCCAGGCGAGGCCGATCGTCAAAAGGCCGTCCAGTGCTAAGGCTCCGAGGGCCACGACCCCGAAGGGGAACCTCCGGCGCAGCGGCCCCGCCGCCAGCGAGAGGACGATCACGCCGGCGCTTCCCGCCGAGAAGAGCAGGCCCACCTGCGGGTCGCTGGCGTCAAGGCGGTCGTGGGCGTAGAGCACGAGCTGGGCGCCGACGGT
>JAUJMG010000485.1 GCA_030446955.1 Thermomicrobiales bacterium | reverse complement strand
CTGCAGCGGGCGGCCGCGCTCGGGCTTACCGCACCCGTCGTGGGGGCGCTGATGCACGCCTCCAGCCGGGCCGCCCTGGCGCAGAGCGTCGAGGGCACGCTCACCCCGACCTACTACGACTGGATCGACAACAACCACGGCGACGCGATCGACAAGGTCAACGAGGACTTCGCCAAGACGTTCCCGATCGACCCGAAGATCGCGCCCTCGGCGGCGTTCAGCATCGACGTCTTCGTCGAGGAAGCGCGGGACAAGACCAGTTCTTACGACCTCTACGTCGGCACAACACCATTCGTAGAGATGGCGTCCCTGATTCAGGCGGACGCGATTGAGCCGTGGGATCCCTACATTCCGGCCGATGTCCTGAATGACATCATCCCCTCCATCCGGGAGGAAGGGTCGGTCGAGGGCAAGCTCTACACCTGGCCGTTCCTGCTCGACGTGATCGTGCAGGGGTGGAACGCGGAGATCGTGCAGCGGGCGGAACTGGATCCGGAAGCGGCACCGCAAACCTGGGACCAGTACCTGGCCAACGCGAGAAAGGTCAAGGAGAGCGGAGCAGCCCCCTTCGGCTGCACGTTTGACGCGCGCGGCTGGCGCTCCCTGGCCCCGATCACCCACAGCTTCAACACCGACGTCTACGTGAACGGCCTGTTCGACTTCACCTCCGATGCCGCGGTCTCCGCACTTGAAGTGATGAAGCAGATGGTCGAGCTGGCCAACCCGGATGTCTTCAACGAGGGTACGAGTGACGGCGGCGTCAACCAGACGCCGGACGAAGGCGCCTTTGCCGCTCAGCAGGCGGCGTATTACGTCAAGTATCAGAATGCGCCGCTGCGGATGAGCGGCAACTGGCCCGACCCGAGCAAGCTGCGCCTGGCGGCGCTGCCGAAGGCGGGCGAGAGCGGGACGGGCGCGACCGTCTTCTGGGATACGGGGGCGACACTGCTGAAGTATGGCAAGAACAAGCAGCAGGCCGCCGACTACATGAGGATGCTGACCTACGACCAGCGGATTTGGGAGAACTCCATCGGCAACGCGGCCACAGCCGGCGGGCAACTCCCGGTCTACAACTCGCTCTGGCAGGGTTGGACGACCAACCGCCCGGCGTGGATGACGGACTGGGCCTTCCTGGTCTTCGACAAACTGAAGGACAGCAAGGCGATCGCGACCAGCACCTTCGGGGTGACCCAGTTCGTGATCGGCAAGCCGCACTGGGAGACGTACCTCAAGGGCGAGGTAAGCGACCCACGGCAGGCACTTCAGGCGGCCAAGGACGCGGTGATGGCTGAGGTGGCAAAGAGCGGCCTCGCTACGCCGGCTGGGTAACGAACGATCCGCTTTCCGGGTTCCGGGAGGGGGCGGCACATCGTCCCCTCCCGCTCAGCTCCCATACGCCCGGCGCTGGCTCCGATGGTCGCGTCTAGGTAGCGTGGAGTACGTCGCGGGCTGAGAGCTGCGGTCAATTGACTCGCTGAATCTTGAGCGCTCGGCCCTGAGCCTGCGGTCGACCGGGGCAGCGTCGTCCGTCCGTAGCATCCTTGCTGTCGGTTCTCCACTGTCGTGCATGCGCGAGGACGTCATGGCCCGTGCCGCCGTCCAGCACCAGGGTTACGCCGCCCGGGAGCGACGCTCCCCGCTGGCGGCGTTCCCGGCGAGTTGGCTGTTCCTGTTGCCGACAGTGGTCTTCTTCCTGGGCTGGCAGCTTTACCCGATCGCCCGCGTCGCCTGGATGAGCTTCACGGACTACCACTTCCTGCGTGCCAACGAGCCGATCCATTTCGTCGGGTTGCAGAACTACCGCGAGGCGTTTTCTGATCCGCTGGTGCGCAAGGGATTGTTGCGGGCGGCGGGGTTCACGGCGCTCTTCCTGCCGGGGATGATCTTTATTCCGATGGTGCTGGCGGTGATGGTGGACCGCATCAGCCACCCGAAATTGGCCACGCTCTACCGCCTGATTCTGCTGATCCCCTCGATGATTCCGGGCCCTCTGATCTTCGTCCTCTTCCGCTGGATGTATGACCTCTACATTGGCCCAATCAACTGGCTGCTCGTAGATGTTCTGGGCATCTACACGCTCTACAACCAACCCCAATGGCTTGGCGACCCCAAGCTCGTCTTCCCTTCGCTCACGCTCATGGAGTGGTGGTGGGGGCTGGGCTACCACACGATGTTCTACCTGGCCGGCCTGGCCACGATTCCCCGCGATCTCTATGACGCCGCGCGGGTGGATGGGGCAGGTGAGTGGCGCCTCTTCCGAACGGTGACGTTCCCGCGCCTGCTGCCGATCATCCTGGTCCTGGTGGTGCTGCGGTTCGGCACCGCGATGGCGGTCATCGACGAGTACCTGATCATGGGCGGCTTTGACCGCACCCGCCCGACCTACACCTGGACCGTCTACATGTGGGACCTCGGCTTCAAGATCGGGGACCGGAACCTGGGTTATGCCGCCGCGGTCGGATGGGTCGGCGCGGTGGCGATGCTGATCGTCGTGGCCGGGCTGTTCTGGGTGTTCCGTACCCGGGACTAGGACGACCGGCGCGGGACTGGGGTGGAGGGAGGCCGATGGCCGTCCGGAGCACGACGATCGGGCAGCCGGCAGCGAGGGACGCGGACCGGTTCGCCGAGTGGCGGCCGCGGCGTGGTCCGCGTCCGTGGACGGTGGTTCGCCACGTCGTGCTGGCCATCTTCGCGCTGATCATCCTCTTCCCGATCGCGTGGGTGCTGATCCTCTCGGTCAAGTCACTGCCGGATGCGTATCAGAACGAGATCTGGCCCAAGGCATTTGACTTCAGCCACTACCGATATGCCCTGGAGAACATCGAGACCCTGCCGAGGAACCTGCTCAACAGCGTGCTCGTCACGACCGGCTCGGTGGTGGTCACGACCATCTGCGCCGTGCTGGCCGGATATGCCCTGGTCCACCTTCGCACCCCTGGGAGAGCGCTGATCCTAGGTCTGCTGGTGGCTTCGATGTTCTTCCCGACCCGAGTGACCGCGATCCTGGCGATCTGGGAGATACAGAAGAACCTGGGCCTGCTCAACGTCACCTGGGGGTTGATCCTGCCCTACGTGACGCTGAACCTGGCTCTCTCAGTGTTCATCATGCGCGGAATGTTTGAGACCGTCCCGAAGGAATTGCCGGACGCGGCCCGGATCGACGGCGCCGGTCCCGTGCGGATGCTGCTCGGGATCCTGCTGCCGATGGTCAGCAACGGCATCGTGGTGGTCATCATCGTCAACTTTGTCAGCGCATGGGGAGAGTACCTGCTGGCGGCGACGCTGATGCAGGACCAGGAGACCCGCACTCTGCCGGTGGTGCTCGCGGCGGCCTCGGGCGGCATGGGGGTTTGGTCATGGCCACGGATAGCCGCCGTCTACGTGATGGCGATCACCCCGGGGCTCGTCGCCTTCGCATTTGCCCAGCGCTGGTACATGAAGGGCTTGCAGGAGGGAGCTCTGAAGGCGTAACCGCCGGACGCCAGAACGATGGCCAGATCATTGGCGTCTGGC
>JAUJMG010000484.1 GCA_030446955.1 Thermomicrobiales bacterium | reverse complement strand
TGGACACCACCCGGCGCTACCTCGACGCCACCGCCGAGGGGCTCCGCCAGGTGGTCCGGGGGCATCCTGGCCAGGTGGCGCTCCGGGAGCATCTTCGGGAAAGCGAGCTGAGCAGCCGTAGTGGCTCTAAACCGGGTGGCGTCCGCTCGACCGTCGAGCTGGAGGACTGACCGGAACGGTCGAGAAGGCGTTGCCAAGACGGAATCGCCGGCAGGCTGACCCCTACTGCCCCCGTTGGAGGGCCTCTACGGCGATTCTCTGCGGTGGCCTTTGTCCAAATGTGGGCGATCGCCGGCCCTCCCAGGTCACGCATGTCGCGTCGCGGAAGGGGCCGCCCCGCGCCATCGTCCTTCTCGCCCGTCGTCGCTGGATCAAAGGAAAGCGCGTCGCCGTCGACGTTGTGTGGCATTTCCCGCTCGACGTAGCCCGCCGCACGGCGCGTGCCGTCGGCGTGCGGCCGCACTAGAGGAGTCGACCGCCGGTGAGCGCGCGGTCGAGCCGTCCGTACACCCTGCGGACCAACTCATCGAGGTCGGCGGTTAACTCTTCGGAGGACGCCTCGGTTGTCTGGAGGTAGTCCGACTCCGAATAGGCCGTGGCGGTGCCCGTAAACGACTGGGTGAGGTACCACGACACGGCGCCCCTGAGATTACTGACGGCGAGGCCGAGGAGCCAGGGACCACGGTACCCGGCCGCGTCGGCGACCACCTGCGCGCAGACGAAAACGCGCTTCGTGAGCCCGATGACGAGCTGGTCGAGAACGACGCAGGCGCCGTTGAGCCCGTCGCTGGCGCGGCCGCAGAACAGCTGCACCGTCCCGTCCTCGTCGAACTCGACATCGAGGAGCCCGCTCTCGGCTGGATCAGCATCGTCGCGAACGGGTTGGAGCTGGCGGCTGATGCCGATCTCGTAAGTGTGAATGCCCCAGCCCCTTGCACGCCGCGACACCGTCGTTGCCGTGCCCCCGAGGTCAGGAGAGCCCTTTGACGGCTCGGCGAGCGGTGTCCCCTTGAGGATCTTCCTCGTGAGCCACATCGCACCCGAGTCGTCCCCGAACGCGCGGAGCAGCATGTCGCTCGGGCCGAACATTGGTCGGGCGAGGACGAAAAGGTGCGCCTGCTGACGAAGCTCCGGAGGTGTTGGGTCGCGGTCGACGAGCGCGCGAAGGCCGGCCATTGCCGCATCGCGGGCACGCGCACGCCGCTCGAGAATCTCGCGCACCTGGGCGTCGGCTAGCGACTCCTTGGTTCGGGCGCCTCGGCCCCAATAGCGGCCGTCGACCATGTGCGGGGCGTCCCCGCTGGGCGGCACGGTGACAACGACGTAGCCGTGGCCCGGGGTCGCGCTCGTCGGGATCGTCCTGACCGCCAGGCCGAGAGGAGGGTTGATGGCCGACCGGGCGACCTGGTCGATCCGCTCGGGCAGGCCCGGCAGCTCGACGGCGTGAAGTGACGGCGGCTGCCCTTCCACGCCCTCGTCGACACCGACGTAGAGCACGCCCCCGTCGACCGCCAGGGATGCGAGGTCGCGTCCGAGTTCCTTGTTGGCTCCCTTCCCGGAGGGGATCTCTCGCTTCAGCTCGGTGTGGTGGTCTTCCTCGAGCAGCCCCTCCTGGATCATGTGCGTGAGGTCGGCTTCATCACGGGCTTGAAACCGCTCGGTCATCTCCGGCCCCTGCGGTGCAAACCGGCTTGTCGGAACTGCTCGGCGATTGGCAGGGCTGGCGGCGGCGGCGGCACCACCTTGGTCTCATGAGCTTCGGCGCCTCCCTGGTCGGTCCAGTTGAAGACCACGGTCAGCGGCGTCGTGGCCGGTGGGCGGAACAGAAGATCGAAGCGCTTGCTTTCGCCGGCTGCCAGGTCCCCCAGTAGCTGGGGGCCGTGCGTCCAGCCGGCTCCGCCGTGCGACGAGCGCGCAGTTACGGCCGCGTCGTGAGCCACCGACGGCCCTCCGTTGGTGACGACGAGCTGGGGCACCCACCCGTGCTTCTCGTCCGACCACCGGTGCTCAACCGCGCAGTGCAGCACTAGAAAGTCCATAAGACATGGTCGCGCACCGGAGGTCGTCCCCGGTGGTGCTCGCGGGCAGCCGCCGTCAGCCCCAATGGAACGGGTGCTCACCGAGGACGCAGATCGGCGGGCGGAACGCGTCGCCAGCGTAGAGGCTCCACGGCGTCGCCGCCCCTTCGGTTTCGGAACACACTCGCCCGAACAAGGTGGGCGGCTCTGGCAACCGATCCGTCGCCGAAGTCGAACGCTTCGAGCCGAAGCTGGTGGACCACCGCTGGCCTCCAGCGGCGACCAGGGGCGATCACCGTCCACACAGGTCAGGGGACGGCTGTCCCCGACTGGTGCACTTCAGACGCATCGTTCTGCACACAATCGCCGTAGATGCAGCGGTCGTCGGCGTGAGCGGTGAGGAGGCGCTGCATCGCAGTGATGACGGTGTGGCGGTTGGAGTGACCGCTCTCCTCGACCACCTCCGCCCGGCGCCCGGGTTCGATGCGCACGGCGCGAGGTGCGACAACGCGCACGGTCCCACACGTGCCACAACCAGGTGGTCAAGACGGAGGGGCTGCCCGTTGTTGGGCCGCCGTGCCACTGAGGCTGGCGGCACCTAAGCGTACGCTAGTTGGGCAAGCGGCTCTTACGGACGCTGTCGAAAATGCTGGTGTTGCAACCGCCCGTCCCCAGGAAGCCGGCCGGATAAGCACAGCTCTTGGCTTTCTGTCTACAGGGAGGACGCCTGTTGGTCGAATCACAAGCCTGTAATCCCCAGGCCCGCTTGACAGACTCGGGGCGTGGACCGAAACGAACCTCCGACGTGGGCCACCAGGCTTCTACCGCACCTCCGGGGAGCGGAGCTGGTCAGTCGGGAACTGCTCCTGGTCGGGCTCTACCTGGTGGCGCTAGTGACGGTCGTGTGGGCGGTCGTGGGCGTCGTAACGGGCTTTGTGTCGCTGTCCGTTCTGATCGGAGCTGGAGGGATCGGCGGAGCGGTGGAGTGGCTGCGTAAACACCACGCCAGGACATAGTCCCTTCCCCGCTAGAAGTCTCCGGCTGCGAGTCCGTTCCGTTTCCTCACCCGGGCTTCCCGCGCGCGATATCCCACCATTATCGCGCGTCAGCACAGGGGGCCGTGGACCACCGGAAGCCGTCGGGAAAATCCGGATCGACGATGACCCGCGTCCGCCAACCGTCCTTAGGCTCTACCCAACCCGTCGATGCCAGCTGGGCACGCCCTGGCTGGCGAGCATCGGTTGACGTCGGGGACCATGACGCCCAGCATGCCGGCGAGAGGGTGCCAACGAAGGAGACTCGACGGCGGGGCGCTGTTCGTGTACGAGTACAACCGTGGTCCACCTGACGCGCCGATGCGAGCTATGGGCCCGCGCCGGGGAGATTGGAGCTTGAGGCGGCGGCCGCGGCGGGATGAGCAACGGCCGGAAGAAGGTAGCGCTGCGCTGGCCAAGCTCGGACTCTCTGCCGGGGACCGGGTGCGGTTTCGCCGGCGAGAAG
>JAUJMG010000483.1 GCA_030446955.1 Thermomicrobiales bacterium | reverse complement strand
GAACCAAGCCATACACACTTGCAGGTTTCGCTTTGCGAAACCTGCAAGTGCCAGGAGCCACTCGATCGCTTTCACAACCGGGGCGACGTCCACGCCAGGTCGCGGCCGATAACACCGACCAGCCGGCGGCACGGCAGGAGGTCGCATACCGGTCAGTTCGATCCAGCGATCGCCGGTTCTCCGAGTACCTGCATCAAACGCTGCAGCGGTGTCATGTGCGGGCACGACGTGTCCAGGGGGTGAACACACAGCGGGCCATCCCCGACGATGCCGTTTTCGTTACACTCGATTCTGACGCGAACAGTGCCGGGCGGCGTACACGGTGATGGCGACGGATCGCCGCTTGGTTGCCTGCGGTTACGTCTATGGCGAGGTGCGCCGTGCGCGTCGAGTCATCAGTCCACGTCGATCTCGTGGTTCCTCCAGTGGCGATCGGCGGGATCATGGAGCCGTCCTTCGAGCTGGGCGTGTGTCACTACGATCAGCCGCCGCCCAACCAGATCGACATCAGCAGTCTCGAGGCCATGCGGGGGACAAGGTCGACGCTCTCGGACAACGTTCGGGTGACGGGGGTGCTGCCACCATCGCGTCTAGGCCAGCCAGCCTGGTGGTCGGGGCAATTCCTGTGGTGCAGAATTCGGCAGATGGACAAGCCAGGTGGCACCGGACCCATCCTCCTGGTGCGGGTGCCCCCCACTAGCGGGCCGAGGGAACAGGTGAGGCGATAACGGCGTCGTGGTTCTGCGCCGTGGTCGATCTGCGACGTCGATGGAAGGCAGTCTTCGTCATGACCGTCCTCGCCGGGCTGGCGGGAGGCTTTGCTCTGACCACTCTGCTGGATGCGCGCAGAACGTCATCCGCGTGGTCGCGGTTCCGGGCCGAGACGCTCGCCAGTGACGCGTTCGTGTCTATTCCCTCACGGCCTGATCCAGAGCTCGCTGACGAGCTCGCCGCCATGCCGGGGGTGATCGACGCCGCCAGCTTCGTCTACGCCGCGGTCACTCTGCCGGGCGTGATGGAGGGAGGCGCATTTGCAGCGACCGACGATCGGCTTCTCCGCACGGTGCAGCGGGGACGCGTCATCGAGGGTCGTCGTCCTGACCCCTCCAGAGTCGAGGAGATCGTCGTCAATCCGGCCATGGCCGCCGCCGCCGGTGTCCGTCCCGGCCAGCGAGTCCCGTTGGTGGGCGTGGGGAACAGCCAGTTCTCGAAGGAGGTAACGGTCGTCGGGGTTGTCCTCACCGACAACGACCTCGCCCTCAACACGGGCTTTCCCTCAGTGCTCCTGACACCGACCTTTTACAAGGCCCACCTGCACGACGTTGACTTCGGACAAGTGAGTCAGTTCGTTCGGCTGGAGCGTAGCCAGGACGCAGTTCCCGCCTTCCGGGACCAGCTGGTCGAGCGCTACGGTGCGGAGGGGGGCGTGCTGGTCGGCGACTCGAACGAGGAGGCCACCGGAATCAGGAACGCGCTCCGACTGCAGGCGACCGCCATGGCACTCCTCGCGGCCGTCGCCGCTGCCGCCTTCGTGGTGGCCATCGCCCAGGCGCTGGCTCGTCACGTCAGCGGCACGGCGACCAACGCCCGCACCCTTCACGCCTTGGGCATAACCTCGCAAGAGCGGACGTGGGCCTCGATGACGACAGTGATGGTCGTGGCTTTGGCCGGCCCCGTCCTGGCCATCGCAGCGGCCATCGGGGCATCGTCGCTGGTCCCCACCGGTCTCGCCCGTCAGATTGAGTCAGACAAGGGCATCAAGGTCGATCTCATCGCCATGGGCGGCGGTGCGTTCGCCCTTGCGATCCTCGTCGCAGGGGCCGGTTACGGCGCGGCTCGCCGGCTCGCCCGTCCCCGCGACACCGGGCCCGCCCGGTATGTGCCCGCAAGCGTCGGAGCACCGCTGAGCCCGGCCGCCACCGTGGGGGTCCTCACCGGCATGGGTAGCGGAAGCAAGCGGGCCCGGACCCCAACTCGCTCGGCGATCGCCGCAGCGTTCTTCGGGGCTGTAGGGGTGGTGGGAGCGGTCACATTCGCCGCCAGCCTCGACCATCTCTTGGACACACCCCGCCTCTATGGCTGGAACTTCGACGCAGTGGTGAGCGTAGGTGGTGATGATCCAGCCCGAATGGACGAGGCGATCGCCGGGCTGGTCGCGGATCCTGATGTCGAACGCCTCGCCGCCCAGGAGCTCAGCTTCTTGACCATTGGCGACGAGACGGTAGAGGCGTTCGTGCTCCACCAGCAGAAGGGGGGCGCCATCGAGCCGACACTGGCAGCGGGGCGGCCACCGCGCGGTCCCGGGGAGATCATGCTCGGGGCGACGACGATGGACGCGCTCGGGGTGCGAATCGGCGATCGGGTGGAGGCTGTCGGACGGGACGGGCCGGTGCCGATGATTGTGGTCGGACAGGGGATCTTTCCGGTCTTGGCTGAGGGAGGCACGACTCGCGCTGCCGCCGTTCGGCCCGAGGCGGTCCCCATGCTGCGCCTCGAGGAGAGCCAAGGGAGACTCATCATGATCGCCGTGCGGCCGGGGCTCGATGCTGGACAGGTCGTCGGCCGGCATACGGACTTGGCCGTCTTTCCCCCTATGCCTCCCGCCCAGATCGAGAACCTGCGCCTAGTGAGGTCGGCGCCATGGTTGCTCGCTGCTTTCCTCGCCGCTCTCGCCTTCGCGGCGGTAGGCCACGCCCTCGTAATGTCTGTGCGCGCCGGTCGTCGAGAGTTGGCCGTCCTCAAAGCGCTGGGTTTTGTTCGCCGCCAGGTCCACGCCGCGGTGCGATGGCAGGTGTCGACGATCGCTGCCATCGGTCTGATTCCTGGGGTACCGCTCGGGATTGCGGCGGGACGGTGGATCTGGAGGTTGGCCGCCCAGAGCACGGGGGCGCTGGTGGAACCGGTCATAGCGTTCACCATCCTGATCGCCGTGGTCGCCACCTCTTTCCTTCTCGCCAACGTCATCGCGGCCATTCCGGCTCGGAGCGCGGGGCGCACGCATCCGGCTGCCGTCCTGCGGGCGGAATGAATCAAAGCCATGACCCACGCGAGGCAGGCATTGCGCGCTCTTCAAGGTCGCCCCCGTGAGAGGTATGGGTGGAGAACGTCCGAAACGCTGAATCGGTTCTTGCGGCAACCCTACGCTCTCGGGGGAGAATGTCGGCAGCAAGACGGTGCCGGTAGAAGTCCCGCCGGTCGCGACACAGCCCTGGTCAGTCGCAATCTGACCAGGGCCGATGGTGCGCGGGGCCGAGATATTCCCGTTAGCACCAACTCTCCCGCTCGGCACGTGACGGCAAATCAAAACACTCGGAAATCGCGCCAAAAGTTCGCATGCGTTTGGGAAGAAGTGGTTCCCGAGGTATTCGCGCTCCGCGATCATCTCGAGGGGCATGCTCCAGATCGGCCGACACCACGAGGAGCGTGCGGAAGAACCCCAGACCCGACGTCCATCACGTCGGGTGCTCCAAGACCCCTTTGGCCAGAAGCCAGCCTTCGCCGACGCCGTCAAGTTCGTCCGGTGACTA
>JAUJMG010000096.1 GCA_030446955.1 Thermomicrobiales bacterium | reverse complement strand
TGCCGGCACGCTCCACCACGATCGTGTGGCCGTTGATCGCGCGAACGACCTTGGCCTGCACGGCGCCGGCCGGGATCGCGTCCTTGGGCGCCGCACCGACCTGGGAAGGGGGACCGAGGGGGACGGCGAGCACGGCGGCGAGAAGCAGGAGCACGGTCAGGCGGTGCACGGGCAACACTCCCTGCTGCGTCCCCACGGGGTCGTCCCGGCGGGCATCGAGGCAAACACAATGAGCATAGCATGGTTGTTCGGGCGGACGGATCGTCGAGGGAGGGGGCTATGGCGCGGCGGCGTGGCGTGGAGACATCTCCGTGGCGCCCTTCGGCGGTTGTGAGGGGACGGCCCGGCCGACTGCCTCCAGTGAACGGAGCGGCCGGTTAGGTGGCGATCACCTCCCCCGTCTCGACGTCCACGAGGGGCCACCCGCGCTCTGCGTGCAACCGGGCGGCCTGACCGCGCAGCACCGCGAGTTCAGCATCCGTCAGGTTCATGCGGCCGGGACGGCGGGATGCGGGGGCGACCGGAACTGGCGGTTCTGGCTCGGGGTCTACCACTGGTAACCAGCCAAGTTCGGCGAAAAGCGTAGCCACGTGTTTGCACCGCTGCCACCGAGCCCACCCTTCACAGGAGCAGGCAAAGCCGCGTCCCTTCGGGGTCAGACGGTGAATCTGGCCAGGGTGGGAGACCGAAGTGGCGAAGACCTTACCGGTGCAGTGCTCTCGCAGCAGCATGACACCTTGCTCCCGGGCGAGCCGCGTCAGGCGGTGCCACTTCTCGGCAATCGTCTCGGGGCGGTGCTTCGTCGGGCTGGACACGGTTCGTACCTCCTCGCACGTTCGCTCTTGCCGTCTCCGAGGGGTTCCCCAACCTCTCGTTAGCACTATTGTATTGATGAGATCGTACATGTCAATACAATATTGCTAACTCATTGCTACAGGAGTAAGATGAGGGAGAGAAAGGAGGACGGAGATGGTCACACTGCGCGAGGCGCGCACGAGCCGGCTGCTGACGATGCGGGAACTGGCCGAGCAGGCCGGCGTGGCGTTGTCGACGCTGTATTTGATCGAGAACGGAAGGTCGGTGCCATCGTTCCGGGTGATCCGTGCCTTGTGCGCGGTGTTGGGGATGCAGCCGGCCGACATAGTTGAGTTCGCGACCGCAGTGGAGGAGGCCAGGCAGGGAAAAGCCGCCGCGGCATAGGGCGCCGCGGCGGCCGGGGAACCCCTCGCGCCGACGGCAAGGAAGGCGCGAAGGAACCAGAATCCTAGCACGGAGGCCACGATGACAATGGCTAGCAAGCGCGGCCAGAACGAGGGGACCTGCTACCAGCGCAAGGACGGCCGCTGGGAGGCGGCCATGACCATCGCGACGGTAGACGGCAAGCCCAAGCGCAAGAGCTTTTACGGTCGCACCAAGGCCGACGCCATGCGCCAGATGCGCGCCGCTCAACGCGAGCACGAGGCCGGCGCTCCCATCGCTGAAGGGCGCCAAACAGTTCGGCAGTACATGGACCGATGGCTTGCCGATGTCGTCAAGCCGTCGGTGAGACCTGGAACCTATGCGAGTTACGCTAGCTACGTACGTAACCACATCAACCCAAATCTCGGGCATCACCGGCTCACCAAGCTCAACCCGCAGCACGTCCAGGAGTTCCTCAACAGCCGGACGGAGGCCGGCCTCAGCCCACGAACGGTGCAATACATCCGGGCGATCCTCCGCCGGGCGCTGGGGCAGGGAATGAAATGGGGCCTCGTCACCCGCAACGTGGCCGTGCTGGTCGACCCCCCGCGGTCTCGCCGATCCGAGGTCCGGCCGCTTACTCCCGAGCAGGCGCGCTTGTTCCTGGAGGCTGTGCGAGACGACCGCCTAGAGGCCTTGTACGTGGTTGCCGTCGCGCTCGGGTTACGCCAAGGTGAGGTGTTGGGCCTGCGGTGGGAAGACGTAGACCTCGAGATGGGCAAA
This sequence comes from Thermomicrobiales bacterium, assembly GCA_030446955.1. Classification (GTDB taxonomy): domain Bacteria; phylum Chloroflexota; class Chloroflexia; order Thermomicrobiales; family UBA6265; genus LC2-1. Next base: position 10,401 of record JAUJMG010000096.1, on the reverse strand, counting down.
CTACGGGTCCGCTACGCCCTCCAGCGGGTGGACGGGAAACTGGTGCTCGTGGAGCCCAAGACCGAGCGGAGCCGGCGGACGGTCGATCTGCCCGCGCCGGCTATCGACGCACTTCGAGCCCACCGAGACCGTCAGACGTTCGAGCGATCCTTCGCCGGAAACCGTTGGCAGGAGTGGGGGCTCGTGTTCACGAGCCCGAAGGGGACACCGCTTGACGGCACCGCCGTTACCAAACGCCTACAGAGGATTCTCGCTGCATCTGGATTACCTCGGCAGCGCTTCCATGACCTGCGGCACTGCTGCGCGTCCCTGCTGCTCGCTCAGAACGTTCCGGCCCGTGTCGTGATGGAGATCTTAGGTCACTCGCAAATCGCGTTGACCATGAACACCTACAGCCACGTCATGCCAACGGCGCAGAGGGAGGCGGCTACGCTGATGGCTCGCATCCTCGGTAACCAATCCGCAGCAACCGGCTCGGACGGGTAGCACCGCTGCCGTCAGCGGCCCCCTTGTGTTTGATGGTGAACCGGTTGCCGTCAAGGTTGCCGTCAAAGGCGAATGGAGGAGAGGGACATCACGAGCCCTCTCCTCCATTTACGGCGTACGTTCGCCATATTTTCTGGTGACCCCGCAGGGACTCGAACCCTGAACCAATGGATTAAAAGTCCACTGCTCTGCCGATTGAGCTACGGGGTCCTTGGCGACCTGCCGCAGCGTTCGCGGCGCACGTTCCATCCTACCGTGCGGGGTGATACGGTACCAGGCATCTGCCGCCAGCCCTTCCACCGATTCGGTGCGATCGCAGCCGGCGCCACGACCGGTCCGCGTCTTGGGAGCATCCGGTGCTCGAAGATCTCGCTGTACTGCTCTCAGGCTTCGCTGCCGCGGTGGCCGTCGCGGCGATCGGCTACCTCCGCCGTTCGCTCAGCGCCGACGGGGCGGCGCTGGCCGTTCTGGTGGGCACGGTGGTGGTGGCCGCAGGCGGCTGGTGGTGGGGCATCCTGCTGGTGGCGTTCTTCGCGTCTTCCTCGGCTCTTTCTCAGGTGGGCGGGGGCGGAGAGCGACCAGAGGAGCGGATCGCCCGGCGAGGGAGCCGGCGGGACGCCGTGCAGGTGGCTGCCAATGGCGGGGTTGCTGCCGTGATGGCCCTGATCGCCGGGTGGTCCGACGCTCCTGTCCTCTTCCTCGCCTACGCGGGCGCGGTCGCAGCCGTCACGTCGGATACCTGGGCGACGGAAATCGGGGCGCAGAGCCGTAGACCGCCTCGGTCGATTCTGTCCGGCCAGGCGGCGCCCCCAGGCACTTCCGGCGCGGTCTCCACTGTCGGCACCCTCGGCGCGGCCGCGGGTGCGCTGCTGATTGCCGTGCTCGCCGCGGTCGGCGCAGCGCTCGGCTGGGCCGGTGATGGGCTGTCGGCGGGAGGAGTGCTGCTGGGAGTCACACTCGCCGGTCTCGCTGGGTCGCTGGTCGACAGCCTGCTCGGCGCGACCCTCCAGGCATCGTACCGGTGCTCCGTGTGCGACCTGGCGACGGAGCGGATGGTCCACGACTGCGGTGCTGCGACAACCCTGGCTCGTGGGATACCAATGGTCGACAACGACATCGTCAACGCCCTGGCTGCGGTGACTGGTGCCGGGATCGGTGCCGTGGCGGCATGGCTCAGTCCAGCCGGGTCGCTGCTCGTCATGATGCCGGTGTTCGCTCTGCTCGCGTTTCGCGGGGCCCCCTTGACCGGAGTCCGATCGAGGTAAGACCTGTCGATCCCGTTAAGGGCAGGCAGGGAATGCGGCCACAGAGCGAATCGGTAACGTACAGTAGGGGGGTGATGCTTCGGCGCACCGATTGGATCATCCACCAACCGGCCTCATCCATCGGGGCCTGTTTCGGGTGTAGCCGGGCAGAGATTTGGCTTCCCCGGGGCTAGGAGACATGTTCCTGTCCTGGCATCACGTGATCAGGTGAGACACGAGGGATTCATGCGACGTCTCGTTACCCTGCTTTTCTCCACGGTGCTGCTGCTCGGAGCAGTTCTTCCTGGTCCTGAGGCGACCAGAGGGCAGCAGGCGAACCTCCAAGCCACACCGGCTTCCGGCTCGACGGCATCTCCCACTGTGGGGGACGTGTTGTTGCGCACGACACTGGGCGATGGCCTGCCAGAGGCGCCTTCGCTGGTGCGCTTGCTCCGGATCACCCTCGCCCCGGGAGCTGGTGTGCCCATGCACAGCCACCCGGGTCCCGAGATGAACCTCGTCGAGGCGGGGACATTGACCGTCGAGGTTGAGGGGGAGGCAATCCTGACTCGGGCAGACGCGGCGGCTGATGTCGGAGCCACCCCGGCGGCTGTGGGTCAGGCGTTCGAGATGAGCGCCGGCGAGCAGATCACGTTCCTGAGGGAGACACCATTCAGCCTGCGGAACGAGGGTGACGAGCCCGTGGTTCTCCTCTCGGCGGTCGTCCTGGCGGCGGGCGAGCCCCGTTCACCCGGATTGATCTGGCGCGATGGCACGCCGGCACCTGACGCGCTGGAGGGCGTCGCGTTCCAAGTGCTCGGTGATGGGGCGGCACCAACCATGCCTGGCGGACCGGCCACGGTCACGCTGGAGCGGGTGGAACTGGACGATGGTGAGTCGATCCCGGCAACTGCGGGCCCTGTGATGCTCTCCGTCGTCAACGGCGGCTTCGAGTTAGTCGTCAGGGGCGGCAATGTCCAGGTCTCTCGCACGGCAGCGCCCGGTCCGCAGCCCGACGCGGCCCTCGGGGTCCAATACCGTCTGCAACCCGGTGACGCGATCTACGCACCGGCCGGCATCTCAGAGGCACCACGGCCGCAAGGATCCGACCCCTTGGTGCTGCTAAGACTCTCCCTGTCTGGGACCGGCACACCAACTGCCACGCCGGCATCCGGTGTTGAACCCGGCGCCATCGAGGTGCTGGCCAACGACGCTTCTGTCATGGCCACGGCCACTGCATTGGCTGGGGGGCCAGCGGAGGAGGATGCGGCTGCCACCGAGGAAAGTGCAGCCCTGCTTGAAGAAGGCACAACCGTGCTCGTGAACGAGTCCGGCGTGCGCCTACGGACGGAGCCATCCACCGAGGCCGAGATCGTGACCGACCTGGACGAAGGCACCCTGCTGCGGATCACCGGTCCAGCGGAGACGGGCGATGACTTCGTCTGGTATCCGGTGCAAGTTGAGAACGACCCCGATCTGACGGGCTATGTCGTCGAGGATTTCCTGGACCTCGCCGAGGAATAGCCCGCCAGCCCGGTGTGGCGGTCAATAGGGCGGCGTAAGGCCGATCCGGGATCCTGGCAGCGCGGTCCGATCGGGAGCGAAGCGCCTCCCCCACCCGCTCGGCCGTCTTGCGGCGAAGGCCAATACGGGGAAGATGCGGCTGGTGTAACGCGGTTCTCGTTGGTGGCGATCTGCTAGCATCTGGTCTGCTTTTGAAGGGGAATCTCGCCGGATAGCAATCCGCTCCGACGCAAGGAGCCAGCATGCCCGCCATGTGCCAGAGGGAGAAAGAGATACCAATGCCGTTCCGGAGCGTAGCTCGATGCGTCCTTGTGCTGGCGGCGACCCTCCTGCTTGGCGCGCCGGCAGTGGCCAGAACTGAGCAGGCCCAGCCGGGGTTCGATGTCCTGCGGGTGATGGACGGCAACGGGGACACCGTTCCGTACGCGGCGTGGATCTCCTGGGCACCGTCGATCGTCCCCACCCCTGACGGCGGCGCCTGGGCGTTTTTCAGCGCCGAGCCAAAGCACTCCGCCTCGAGAAGAAGGGAGAAGAGCAAGCTCTACGCGGCGCGGTTCGACCCCACGACCGCACTCTGGCAGCCGGCCCAGCCCATGCCGGGCGGCGATATTCAGATGGGCCCCGCGGCGGTGGTGGACCAACGGGGCACGCTGCATCTCATCTACTCTGACCGAGCGAAGGACGCACCCAACGCGTTCGCGACCCTCGTCTACACCCGTTCCGACGGCAACAGCGGCTGGACGATGCCGGTCCGGGTTGCGCCCGACCCCAACGCCGGCCATCAATTGGGTGGCTCACTCGCGGTGGATAGCGCCGGCCGTCTCCACGCGATCTGGCAGGACCAACGCGGCGTGCCGCCGGCGGACCAGGCCAAGTCCGCAGCGAGCGCCGATGTTTACTCCAGTTCGCTCGTGGGCAATGCATGGACGGCGCCCGTCCAGGTGAACCAGCCACTCGGCCCAGACCTGCATGCCAACCAGCCCCACCTCGCGGTCGACGGCGACCGCGTCGTGGCGGTCTGGTCCATCTATCGGGGCACCAGCCGGGAGGAGTTGCACAGCGCCATCCGCGTGGAGTGGAGCACGCGCCCGCTGGACCCAATGCAGGCATGGGCCGAACCTCAGCCCCTGTTCGATCGCGGTGGAAGCGACATCGGGGGCCGGCTCATTGACTTGGCGGCCGATCCGGGCGGTGGCGTGGCGGTCGCCTTCGGCCGCCGCAGCGCCGCCGCCCGGATCGATCTGTTTCTCCGCCGGTTGCCGAGGGCGTCCGAGACATGGGACGGGGAGATCTTGCTTACGTCGGGCAGCCGCGGCAGCTATCCCTCGCTCGCCATCGACCCGAACGGCACCACCTATGTCGTCTATAACGTGGTCGTGACCGTTGACCCGGCCAACCCGGTGGAGCTGGGGGCCGTCGCTCTAGCGCCTCGCTCCGAGACGCCGAGCGAGGAGACCATTCTCACGGCCGGCGAGGAGGGCGCCGAGGGGTGGGCGGTGGCGGCCACGGACGAGCAGGGCCGCCTCTGGATCCTCTACTTTCACCAGCCGGCAGGGAGCCACATCAGCGAGGAGGTCCGCTGCCTTCGCGGCGCGACCGTCGAACCAGGGCGGTAAGGCCCGGGAAGTCAAGCCGATGGTGGATGGGGAGCACGGCGACTCTGAGGAGGGAGCCCGTCCTCATTGGTCTGTCCAAACAACGAAGGGACAGATGACTTGCACGGCCCCCCACTGCATGCACGTGCTGGATGCGCCGCGCTACACACCAGAGCATGCAGGAGCGGGGACGGGTCAGACCCGGATGAGAAGGACGATGAGGGCACCGACGCAGAGGTACGGGCCGTATGCGACGGCGTCCCGGCGCCCGGCGCGGCGAGTCGCAAGCAGCAGCACCGCTCCGACCCCGCCGAAGAACATGCCGTAAAAGAGCGCGGTCGCGACATCCGGCCAGCCGGTCATTGCGCCGATCACCGCCGCGAGATAGACATCCCCCCGGCCGAAGGGCACGACCGCGAGGTTGCGGTAGATGCCGGCGGCAAGGGCGAAGAAGAAGCCGAAGGCGAGCAGCGCCACTCCGGCCGCGAGCAAATGGTTGAGCAGTGTTCCCACCCCATCCGCCAGGGCGAAGCCGAACCCCAGCAGCAGCCCAAGGCCGATGATGTTGGTGTAGATATAGCGGGTCCACCAGTCCACGAGCAGGATGACGAGGAGCGGCACAGTAAAGATGAGGGTCGCCGCAAGGGAAACGCCGTCGTCTGAACGGGCCGCCACCGCCGCGAAATATCCGGCTACCCCCAACTCAAACAGGACCCGGGCGATGGGCTGGCCGACGCCGCGGGCCCGGCAGCGCCGGAGTCGGCCGCATCCGTATAACGGCAGCCAAGCGGCAGCGGGCAGCGGCGCGGAGCAGGAGGCACAGACGGGTCCGGAGAAAAGCGGACGATGGGCCGCCTGGGCGGCGGCGATGACCCAGACCGCGCTGCCGACGAACAGTCCGACCGTGCCCAGGAGCAGAACGACGGGCAGACTCACGTGCGCGCGGCTCGCGCCGCAAGCGCGGCCTCCCGCATCACCGCGACCGGAGCACGGCGGCCGGTCCAGAGCTCGAACGCCCGTGCTCCCTGGTGAATCAGCATCGGCAGGCCGTCAAGGGTCGCCAGCCTGCGCTCCCGCGCTGCCGCCAGGAGATCGGTGTCACGATAGGTCAGATCGACCACGAGCCCGTCCGCCGGCAGCAGATCGAGAAGCGCGAGGGGCAGCGGAGCCTCACCGGGGAGCCATCCCGCGGCGGTGGCGTTGACGAGCAGGGTGATCTGAGGCAACGCCGCTCCAAGCGCCTGAGGATCAGACGGGATCAACCGGAGGGACAGCGGGGCCAAGGCGTCGCGCAGCGCTTGCGCCCTTTCAGGGGTGCGGTTGGCGATGGTGATCTGCTCCAAGCCCATCTCGCTCAACGCCAGGGCAACGGCGCGGGCAGCACCGCCCGCGCCCAGGATGAGGGCCGCTCGGTTTGCCATGTCCAGTCCAGTCACGAGGAGACCAGCCACGAACCCAGGCACGTCGGTGTTGTCGCCGACGAGGTGGCCGCCCCGGTGCACGATGGTATTGACCGCTCCGGCCTGCTGAGCTAGGGGCGTGACCTCGTCGAGGTAGGCCATCACCGCGAGCTTGTGCGGCACGGTGACGTTGGCGCCGAGGACATCCGGGGCGCGGAGCGAAGCGATCCGTTCCTCAAGTTCAGCGGACGGCGTGGGCCAGAGCGTGTAGCTCGGCGGCAGACCAAGCGCGACGAGTCCCGCGTTCTGGAGCGCCGGCGAGATCGAGTGGGCGACGGGGTCGCCGATCAGCCCGAGGCGAAGACTGGTGGATCCGGCGACACTCATGCGTTGGCTGACTCAGCCTCCGTCGCCGAATCGCCGGACGCGGTGCTCCTTCCCCCGGCCAGGGCGACATCCGTGCCTTCCTCCACTGGGAGCACCGCGGAATCTGCGCCCTCGGTTTCGGCGCCGCCAGTCGGTTCTTGTCCGTCACAGCCCAGGTAGCGGCAGACGTTCGCTTGCTGCTCCTCGGCGGTCACGGCGAAGACGTGCTCGTTGCTCCCGTCCTGCTTGGCCACGAAATAGATGTAATCGACCGGCTCCGGGTTGAGGACGGCGAAGATGGACTTGATGCTCGGGTTGCTGATCGGACCGGGGGGCAGCCCCGGGCCGGCGTACGTGTTGTAGGGACTCTTGACGTAGAGGTCCTCTTCGGTCGGTTTCGGCCACCAATCGCCGGGCTTGCCGATCGCGTATTGGACGGTCGGGTCGGCGTCGAGTTGGATCCCTTGCTCCAGCCGATTAAGGTAGACCGCAGCAATGATCGGCCGCTCCTCGTCGACGACCGCCTCGCGCTCGACAATCGAGGCAAGGGTGACCACCTGGTGGATGCTCAGGTTCATCTCTTTGGCGCGCTGACGCATCTCCGGGGTGAACTGGGCATCGAAGGTGTCGAGCATGTAGTAGACGAGGTCGCCACCGGAGGCGGTATCGTAGGTATTCGGGAAGAGGTACCCCTCCAGGCTGGCGCCGGCCGGCCGGTCTTTCAGAAAGTCGTACTCGTCGTTGGAGACCTGGGCGGCCGCGTCGATCACCGCCTGGCCTCCCCCCTGGAGCCCCTGCTTCTCCGCCTCTTCGGCGATCTGCTCCGTCCGCCAACCTTCCGGCACCGTGATCTTGACCACGGGCGCCGCTTCGGCGGCCGCGACCTCCCCGCCCTCCTCCCCGGCGCTCGTGATCGCGCCGACGATCATCGGGACGCTCATGCCCTTGCGGAGGGTATAGCTGCGGGGCTGGATGTCGCCACCTGTGAGGCGGAGTTGGGTCTTGAAGTAGAGTTCGGACTGGATCATGCCGGCGTCGGCGAGCCGCGCGGCGATCGCGTCGCCGTCATCCTCCTCCGTCACCTGGAGCACGAACGGGCGCCCGGTGTCCGTCGGCTTCTCCTGGTCAAGGTAGTAGTCGAAGAAGCGTTGACCGCCCAGGGCGACGACGACAGCCATCGTCGCGATCGTAGCGATCTTCAGCGTCTGCACGATGATCCGTAGCACCTGCGTCCTCCCAGGACGATCATTATGTCATTCGGCGTCTTCACCGCCCAGTGTACGCCCACCGTCAATGAAGGTGACGGCGGACGCGACCGATCCAAGCACGGTCAGAGGAGCGCACGGCCATTTTAGACGGCCCCATGCCCAGCATCCAATCGGAGACGCCGGACTGGGCCGGGTCCGGTCCTGGCGCGACTCCCGTTTCGGGGTCAGGTTCCCGCCTGGTGGTGATCGCGGGCCCGACGGCGGTGGGCAAGACGCGGGCCGGGATCGAGCTGGGCCGACGGTTCGGCGGCGAGGTCGTCTCGGCCGACTCGCGGTACCTCTATCGAGGCATGGATATCGGGGTGGCGAAGCCCACACGCGAGGAGCAAGGAGGCGTCCCACACCATCTGATCGACGTGGTCGACCCGGACGAGCCGATGTCGCTGGCCACCTTCCAGGAGCTAGCGATGGCCGCCATCTCCGGGGTTCACTCCCGGGGCCGGCTGCCGCTGCTGGTCGGGGGCACGCCGCTCTACGTCAACGCCGTGGTGGAGGGCTGGCGCATCCCCCGCGTGCCGCCCGACCCGGCGTTCCGCGCCGAGCTGGAAGCGGAGTCGGTGCGCGAGGGTGTCGCCCCTCTCGCAGCTCGCCTTCAGGAGATCGACCCGATCGCCGCTGCCCGGTCGGGGACGAACCTGCGGCGGATCATCCGGGCGCTTGAGGTCCACGCGGCCACCGGGAAGCGGATGTCGGAGCTGGAGGGGAAAGGGCCGCGGCCGTTTGAGACGCTGGAGTTGGGCTTGACCATGCCGCGAGAACAACTCCGGGGGGCGATCGACACCCGGGTGGATGACCAGATCGCGCGCGGGCTGGTGGCGGAGGTGCGGGAGCTGCTCGCGGGCGGTCTCGCCCCGGACGCCCCTGCGATGAGCAGTTTGGGCTACCGCCAACTCCTCCCCTACCTCCAGGGCGAGGTGACGCTGGAGGAGGCGGTGGCACGGATCAAGGCGGACACGCACCGGTATGTCCGGCATCAGGAGACGTGGCTGCGCCGCAACCCTCACCTCGTTCCCATCGACGTCACGGAGGAGGGCTGGCTGGAGCGGGCCGGGGAACTGGTCACGCACTTCCTCGACCGGAACGCCCCCGCAGCCTCCCCTAGAGAGGGAGGGAGTGTCGGGGCGTTGGATCACGCCATTGGTGGACTGACCGGGCAAGGCGGAGTGAGATGACCGAGCGACGGGTAGTGGTCGACCACGTGGGCTTGTTAGTCTCAGATCTGGAACGGAGCCGGCGCTTCTACGCCGCCGCGCTAGCGCCCTTGGGCTTTGACCTTGTCCGTGAGGAGGAGGACGGTGCTGCCTTCGGGGTGGAGGGCGCAGACGACTTCGGGATCAACCTCAACGCCGAACCGACGGTCCGCGCCCACGTCGCCTTCGTCGCCGAGCACCGGGCCGCGGTAGATGCCTTCTACGCCGCCGCCCTCGCCACCGGCGGCCAGGATAGGAGTGCGCCTGCTCTCCGCCCGGAGTACCACCCCAGCTACTACGCCGCCTTCGTCTCCGACCCGGACGGCAACAACATCGAGGCGGTGTGTCACAAGTCGTCCGCCGGCTGATGACCCCCCCAGCGTTTCCCGGCCCCTAGCCTCCCGATGACGTCGTCCAAGCCCGGCACATCCGCTGGGACGTCGCTCCAAAGGAGCCGCCACTATGGCAGCCCGGACGTCGTCTAGGGGCTCGGTGATCACGTCGGCATTGACGTTCCCGATGGTCCAGCCCGTTGCCTAGCTGGCGACTTTGCGGAGGTTCGACTGGCCAACGCGGAAACGGCGGGGCTTCACGGCCGCCATCCCTTGCCTGCGGGACCTTCGGTTCCCAATGTAAGGAGTGGGAGTAAACGCGATCACGGCCCCGGCCGAAGCCCAGGGTCGTGATCTCCGTCACCCTCTTGAATTGGACGTCGCCTACGAAGCCGGTGTGCCGGTCTCCGGGGTGCCGGCGACGGGGGAAGCGCAGGCGAACAGCGTCTCCGGGGACGCCTCCGGCGAGGCCTCGCCGGGATCCACGCCAGGCGTGGCAAGCACGACTTCCACCGGTGTTGCCTCCGGGGAGCCAACCGGTGAAGCGCACAAGTCACCGGGCAGCGTCCCTGCCCCCGGCGTGGCGTCCTGGGCCGCACTGAGCGCCCCGACACCAAGGATGAGCGCTAGCGCGAGCGCCACGAGCACGAACATCCGATTCATTACCCTCTCCCTCCCTTTGGGGATCGTCCCGTTAACCCGCTGGATCCGACCGCACATGCCGGCCCGCGGAAACGAAGCGCACGGCCTGTGCCACCTGGACACGATCGTTCCACGGCTGACGACCCCGCAGGAACGGTCACGGTGAGCCCCGCAGCCCGGGGCAACTCCGACTGGCGACAACATGGGGGCGAGATGCCCCTAAGCGCCTCCCGACCAACCTCCCGTGCCTCCGCGCTCTTTAGAACGTGCTACGGCCCTTGCTCTCGGAAGTGACGAGGGGATGGAGCTTCTGGCAAACCACAACGACGAAACGCAGGGCAGAGACTGTTTCGG
>JAUJMG010000482.1:1498-3531 GCA_030446955.1 Thermomicrobiales bacterium | reverse complement strand
CGAGAGCCGCGAAGACCGCCACCCGCTCCGCGCAGATCGTCAACCCGTAGCTGGCGTTCTCCACGTTGCAGCCAGTCACCGTCGTGCCGTCGCCGGCCAGCACCGCCGCCCCGACCGGGAACCCGGAATAGGGCACATACGCCCGCTTCGCCGCCTCCCGCGCCGCCGCCAGCAGTGCACCGATCTCCACTTCGTCCGCCCCGGCCATCTCGCCCACTGCCCTCCCGCCACCCCCGGCCCCGCGGATCTGCCGCCCCATTGCACCACGCCCTCTACCCTGGAGCAATCCCACTTGGCGCGACCGCGCCCTGCCCCATCCCCAATACCCGCCCTTGCCGACGACCCCATCGTCGGGCACCATCCCCTCCACGGCGCTCCGAGCGGCGGCACGAAGTGATGGGAGAAACGGGTGGATCCGAATCGACAGGCCCTCAAGGCGGCGGCCTTCCTCGCCCAGGCGTTGGCCATCGACCTCGACCCCGCCGCCCTCGCGGACGAGCTGACACCCTTGGAGCAGGACGACACGAGCGCCGTCTACACCGCCCAGCTCGACTCTTCCGTCGGCACCGCCGCCTTCCTCGTCTACGTCTACCCCCTGACCGCCGCGGAGGGCGGTCACTCCGGGGAGGGCGCCTTCACCGCCGCCCTGGAGACCCTCCAAACCGCCGCCGAGCGCGAAGCCCCTGGGCCTAGGATCATCGCCCACGCCCGGACCCCGGAGGACGGGCTCATCCTCGCCACCACCCCCGCCATCGCCCGCGCCCTCGCCGGGGAGCCCCCCGTCGCGGACCCGGCTCCCGTTCCGGCCGGCATCTCCGCCACCGGCACCGCCGAGGCCCGCCGCGAAGCCGCCGCCGAACTCCTCCGCCTCCTCCGCGCCGCCAACACCCAGGCCACCGCCTGGCTTGCCGCCATCCAGGCCGAGGGCCGCGACCAGCCCGGCGCCGCCGACCTGCTCGCCTTCGACGACGTGGAAACCGAACTCGCCCTCTACCTCCTCGACGAGCGCAGCATCCAGAACCTGCTCCGTGCCCTCAACCTCTTCCTCACCGCCGCCCGCGAAGGCGTCTCCGCTGCCGTCCCCCCCGCCCCCGACTAGAACGGCAGCGCCTGACCTCCCCCGCCGAAATCACCCCCTCGTAGGGGCGACCCGCCGGGTCGCCCGGCTTCCGGCTCCCCGGCTCTCCATTCCACCAGACACCGAAGGCCACCCTCATCCCGTCCCCGCTCCCGGCAAAACGCTCCCGCTGACGCCACCGTCCGCTATCCCGGATCAATCGCCAACGCGGGTGTCGTCAGCCGGCTTGAGCCGGCGTCGTGGGGTGAGCGCGGGGATTGATTCCCGTGCGGCGGCGCGACGGCGAGCACTCTTCGTGAACTGTCTGGGCTATCCGGCGGACACCGCTCACCCCGTCTCCGCCCCGAGATACCGCTCCTGCCACGCCCGCGCCCGCTCCTCCGGCACCCGCACGAAGGTCGCCGTCGCCTCCGCCAGCAGCAGACCGTCCACTTCCCGCCGCAGCTCCCCCGCGAGCAGCAGCTTCCGTCCCCGGTCCTCCACCAATCGCCCGCTCGCCCGGATCGGCGCGCCCGTCTCCACCGGCTTCCGGTAGGTCACGGTCATCGTGCCGGTCACCGCCCAGATCCCCCGCGACGAGATGGCCCACGCCATCGCCTCGTCCAGAAGCGCGCTGATGATCCCGCCGTGGGCCATCCCTGGAAACCCCTCATGGACCTGGGCCGGTTTGAATGGCGCCCAGACACCTTCCCCCTCGCTGGCGCGAAAGAACGTCAACCCCAGCCCCTGCGGGTTCAGCCGTCCACAGCCGAAGCAGTGGTGGTCGTCCCTCGCCTCCAGCCGCTCCTGCCCCTCCCCGTTCCCTGACTCTACCGTCCCGTCAGCCATCACCAGCCCTCTACCTACCTCGTCGCTCACGCCGTCCCGCCCATTCTCCCGCACCCCGCTCCGGAGCAGTCCCCGCCACGGACGCCGCCGCCCATGGCACACCCTCTGCACCGCCAACCCCGACATG
>JAUJMG010000482.1:0-1398 GCA_030446955.1 Thermomicrobiales bacterium | reverse complement strand
GCCACCCGCCGCTTCGGCCGGGTTGACCTCCTCATCAACAACGCCGGCTTCATCCAGGTCGGACCGCTCCAGAGCGCCACCCCGGAGGACTTCCAGAACGCCCTCGACACCATGTTCTTCGGCGTCCTCTACCCGACCCTCGCCGTCCTCCCCCAAATGCAGGCGCGCCGCTCCGGCCGCATCGTCAACATCACCTCCATCGGCGGCCGGATCAGCATGCCCCACCTGATCCCCTATAACGCGGCCAAGTTCGCCGCGGTCGGCCTCTCGGAGGGGCTCCGGGCCGAACTCGCCGCCGACGGGATCCGCGTCACCACCGTCCTGCCAGGGGAGATGCGCACCGGCTCCCACCTCAACGCCTTTTTCAGTGGCCCCCAGGAAGGCGGATACCGCTGGTTCGGCTTCGGCGCCAGCCTACCGACGATCACCAGCGCCGAGAAGGCTGCCCGCCTCATCGTCCGCGCCGCCAAGCGGGGCGAGGCCGAGCGCATCTTCCCCGCCTCCGCCAACATTCTCGTCCGCCTTCACGGCCTCTTCCCCGGCACCACCGCCAACATCCTCCGCGGCGTCAATCGCCTCCTGCCCAGCGCCGAAGGCGCCGCCACGAGCAAAGACACCGCCCGCGGCTCGGAGTTGGACGCGCCCCTGCGCCACTCCCGCCTCTGGCGCGCCCTCACCGCCAAGGGCCGCGACGCCGCCCTCGACCTGAACCAGAACCCCGGGCCGCTCGCGGTCATGCGTGAGGTCGGCTACACCCCGCAGCCGGCCCCTGAGAGCGCCGGGTCCGCCCCCTCCGCGCAGCCGTGAACATTAGGGTCGGCCCGCGCCTCCCCAGCACCACAGCTCCGGGCCTGATAGCCTGGACCTGAACCGGCCCGTTCTCACCTAGGAGCCGCCCATGCCCCCCAGCCCCTCCATGCCGCCCGGATCCATTCTTCCCGACGCCCTCGTCTCCACCGAATGGCTCGTCGCCCACCTCGACGATCCCCGCCTCCGGGTCGTCGACATCCGCGGCTACGTCCGCACCCGCGACCTCGGCCACGGTCGCCAGGAAGCAACCTACGCCGCCGCTCGTGACGAGTACGACGCCGGCCACCTGCCCGGCGCCGTCTACGTCGACTGGACCGCCGACATCACCGACCCCGATCACCCCGTCAAGGCCCAACTCGCGCCCCCCGGCCGCTTCGCCGCCGCCATGGCCGAGCGCGGCATCGGCGACGACACGGACGTCGTCGCCGTGGACCACACCGGCGGCCACTTCGCCACCCGCCTCTGGTGGGCCCTCCGCGCCTATGGCCACGACCGTGTTGCCGTGCTGGACGGCGGCTTCGCCAAGTGGGTCGCCGAAGGTCGCCCCCTCACCACTGAGGTGCCGTCACCCCCGACCGCGCGCTTCAC
>JAUJMG010000481.1 GCA_030446955.1 Thermomicrobiales bacterium | reverse complement strand
ACCGCAGTGGGGCTAGCAAGAATCGAACTTGCGACCTCATCCTTATCAGGGCGCCAGAGGAGGATCCGTAAGTGGCCAAAAGTGCCTGTGAGCAGGACTTTCGTTAGCCAGTGGTAACCGCCAGTACCGCCTGTTTCGCGGCCTCCCGCGGCCTCGCCGCGGCCTGGCCAGTCGCCGGCGGCAAGCGCTTCCAGAGCTGTCGCGTGACCACCTGGCCGTCTGCGCGAAGGCTCTCGTCGAGAGTACGCCGACAGCGACGATGCCGTTGCCGGCAGGCCCCGTACGGTCGGTCGCAACCAGGAGCTGACTCCATAGCTCCACTGAATGGTGATCCCGGTGTGATGAGATCGCCCGTGATGGTCCAGGCGCGCCCATGCCCGTGCCTGGGCTTATAGGCGAGTCCCTACGATATTGCCTCGTTACGGTCCGGACGTCTCCACAGTGGCGCGCGGGCCACTCCGATCGGTCGGCAAAGAGTCGGCACCAAGGTGCGCACCTAAGGCGAGCGCGACGAGCAGAGCCGCGATGATTCCGTAGAAGGCGCTGAGCTTGTGTCTCGAATGGAGAGTAAACCATGCCGTCTTGGGGACCTTGCCGGGCCTCGCATCCTGCGACGGGAAGCTCCAGGGACTCGCTTCTCCGATGGCCGTTGTAAGACGGCCGCTGCCTTCGAGCAGCTCGCCAATCCTCTCCTCCAGCCGTACACCCTCCTTTACGGAGCCGAGGAGGAGCCGGTGGTACCAAACGCTAACTACAAAAAAGAAGGCAAGCCATAGCAGCAGCCCTGCGCTAAACACAAGACTCGCAAGGCTGAACCGCCAGGACAAAATGGGAATGAAGGTGTTTTCCCGAAGTGCGAGCGCTCCGGCACCTAGCGACGTTGTCAGAACCGTTAGGGCCAGCCCGCGAATCTTCCACTCCAGTTCGTTGAAGTGTTGCTGGACCTCGATGGTTGTCTTCCACATGTCGACCAGGAACACCAGCGGCTCGGACGAAACATCCGAACCGTTACTGGGCGTCGACATGAGGCCCTGCGAAGTGGAACAGCTCAAGGAGCTGACCAAAGCCGGAGGTCAGAGTAAAGGTGGGGGCTACGTGCGGCTGGTCAGCAATCGTCCTCTCTTGCTCTACGTCCTCTTGGGGCCAGTGTGAAACCCGGCGCAGAAGGTCGTACCCCTCTCGAGACTGAGCAACGCCATATTGGGCCCACACATCCATAACGCCCACCGCTTGTGCCATGGCCACGTCCTTCATCAAACTGTCACCCACGTATACGACTCCCGATTTATCGGAGGACATCTCCTCAACGATCGTCGCTAGGACGGCGGGCTCGGGCTTCAGTAAGCCCGGAGGAGTGTGTCGATGCTCGGTTAACTTCAGCACGTACTGCTCGTTCGGCAGCTTGCGGATGTCCTGCACGGAGACGCCTGCGGGGAAGTCATGATCGGCCGGAGAGAACAGGATGTCGACCACGCCATCCAGTTCGAACCACCGCAGCCGCAACGACGTGTAGAACGCCAAGGACTCCGTGTAAGCAACTACGCGAACCCCAGCAGCCCGGACCGCCGTCAGGGTGTCCCGCACCCCTGGGTACAGGCGCATCGTGCGCTTACGCCCCCGACGGAAGGCCTCGATGGCAGAGGCGTACACCTTTGGAAGCTCCTCGGCCGGATGACGGTCGAGCAGTGATGGCAGCTCCTGGAGTAGCGCTGAGTACTCGGATGTGCCCCGGCGCTGATGCACAACACGAATCTCGCTTTCCAGCTGCTTCCGCGGAACTCCGCTGATTCTTACAATCTCCCGGAGCATCGGCTCGAAGGAGCCATGCCAGATGCCGAACCAGTCATAGAGCGTGTTATCGAGGTCAGTGACTAGTAGTGACGCAGCGGGACGGGCCTCCACACCGCAGCAGCGTAGTGGTCGAGCTCTCCGAGCCGGTCGGAGCTGTTGACACCAACCGCCTAGCGAGTGCCTACCCCGTCGGAGTACTTCCGCCGTCTCCTCACTGTCGATTCCGAAGAGCTTGAGGAGGACAGCAAGCACCTTGCCTCGCGCTCGTGTTCTTGACCACTCAGCTCTGCCGACGGGACTGCTTGGCGGCTCGGCGCCATGCCCATCGAGGCCGCTGTCTGGATGGGTTCCGCACCGCTCCGGCACCCGCGGTCTGAGCAGATCTCGTTCCATCGACTGACGAGTGTTCTCCCGACGCCGATTGGCCAGCTCGGCTTCGACGCAGTCACCCCGGCACCGCTCGAGCCGGTTGATGCCGGCCGGTTGCACCCACTTCCCCGCCTGCCCTCGCCGACGCCGAGTCGCTGGGCGTCATCGACGGATGTTCTTGCCAATCGTCGGGCATCATCGCCACGGCGTCATGCTCGAACTCGTCGGTGAACGAGCGCCCGATCCTTGCCGCTGCTGCTCCATCACTGCATGGTGACTCATTTGGGTGACCGGTCCAGTGGGGGACCTCGCGGGCACAAGTGCGCTCGTCGGTATGCCTTGCTGCGCAGCCGGCGGACGACAGTGGCCGTCCGGTCGCCGCCGATGCCGCCGCGCGGGGAAGCTGGCAGGCCCTCGGCTGAGTCGACTCTTACGACGATGATCTTCTTGCGTTAGGGCCGACTGCGCTTCCGCCTCATTGAATCGGACGGTGAGACGGTGTTGGCACGGACGTGTTCCGCGGATTGGTTACGAGCCGCGCAAGCTCTCCGCTAGGAAACTCGGGCGGTCCAAGGAGAAGTTCAATCGTCTCCACGCCAAGAGCGGCCATCAAGCGCAGGAGCGTTCCGATGGGAGGGTTCAGCGTCTCGCCGCGCTCGAGTTCCCCTAGCGATCCTTCGGACATGTTGACCCGCTCGGCGACCCAGCCGAGGCTCCGTCCCTGGCTCTCCCGAACCGCGCGAACTCGGACCCCGATCGCCTTACGGGCGAGTTCGGGTAGCGGTTGCGGGCGCCCGCTCCCGCGGCCTGGCCGCGGGGGACGGGGCCGATGATGGCTGCTGGTGTTCGCGCCCTTGGCGCTCATTATGCTCCCTCAGGCCGCCGTAGTTGCGCCACCGGTCGTACTGTGGCAAAGTACAAGCGTGAGATTCAACCCCGCGGCCGGGCCGCGGGTGCTTTAGGTCGGGTTGGTGTGGGCCGCACCGCCTTCGTGCCACCACGCTGGGAAGTCCCACGTGGTACCGCCTGCACATGGGCGTGAGGCGGCTGTGGTGGGGCTGGCGGCATGGAATGACGACTGGGAGCGGTGAATGCCAACTACCCCCCTACAGTCCATCGGCCTCCGGGGAACCCCGCAGCACTTGCGGTGTTCCGACCGCGCCGCAGAGACAGCTCGGCGACTGCGGCGTGGCCGGCCCGGCCGCCTTGATGTCGTGGAGCTCGCTTCAGAACTCGGCGTGACGGTCATCTACCGAGCTATGGCCGTGACACTCCACGGAGTCACCTTCTCAATTCGAAGGGTCACCGTGAACGCAAATCTCCCCGTTCGTAGACGCCGGTTCGCCCTCGTCCATGAGCTTGCTCACGTGTTG
>JAUJMG010000480.1 GCA_030446955.1 Thermomicrobiales bacterium | reverse complement strand
GAGCAAGCCGCCCGTCGCGCTGGCCGGAGCCCCCGAACGATCCAACGATGGGTGCAGAGCGGACTTGTGGCCTCGGAGCGCGATCCGAACGACCAACGTCGGCTGCTGGTAAGCCTCGCCGAGGTCGAGGCGGTCGCATCCGGGCAGCCCTTGACAGACTTCGATGCTCACGAACTGGCAGAGGCGGAGGAGCGGCGACGTGAGGCGGACCGCACCGTCTGTGATCTCGCCCTCCAGAGCGCTCAGAGCTACCAACAGACTCTGGGCATCGAACTGAACGGCCCATCAGTAGCACACTCCCTTGAGGAACTTCGCACCACTCCGCTCGGCAGAAAGCTCGACTACGTCTGCGCCGTGGCGCGTGGCGATCTCCAGGATCCGCCTGATCGAATGGCCGAGGTCGTCGAGAGCGTGCTTCAGACACTGTTTTGGACCCCCGGCATGCGGAAGCCGCACATCCCCTTTCACTTCTGGCGAAGGTCGCTCTTGGGGCGCGAAATCGCCCGGGTCAGGATCCTCACGTACTCGCCCGGCCACTTGGTGCAACTGCGTGACGCTGCCAAGGAACTCGAGATGACCGCAGAGCGTGTTAGGGGCCTCCTCGAGGCGCTTCAGTTGGACTATTTCCACGATCCAGACTCGGCTGCCGGCTGGGTCATGCCTCCGGAGTCGATGGCCGCCCTGCGAGAGTGGAACCGGGGAGACGCGGACGACTACGACGATGAGTTCTACGAGAGGATGGAGAGGCAGGAAGAGGAGGACCGACGCGATCCTTCACGCAAGATGGCGCGCCAGCGAGCCAGCGAAGAGCACAGCCTGAGGAATGACGGTGGCTACGAGCCCGAAACCGGCGCATGGGTAACCTGGGAACCTGAGAGGGACATGACACTTATCACCAGCGGAGGGAAACGCGCCGCAGTGCGGCGGCGGCATCGGGAGATTCGAGAGCGCTACTTCGCCCTCCACTACGGGACATCGGAAGTAAACGGGAACTACAGGAAGGAGGACGCCATGCCAGCCGCGTCTTAAACGCACGAGGCTGACGTGCGGACACACGTCAGCCTCTCATAAGCACCGCGTTCGCCTTGGAAGCTCCGCTGCGCCGTACGCAAGCATAGCGCGGCCGGCGGAGCCTTGCTCAAGAAAGAGGCTCTGAATGACAACTGCAACTGTCGCAGGTATTCATCCACTCACGATCAACCCGGCTCGGATGGACATGCACAGCCGCTGCCTGCTGGAGTACCGGACAAAGTACCTCGAGAAGAACTGGGGCGACAACGGCTACGCCCCCTCCCTGGCACTGGCCAATGTGACGCATGCCGTCCTACGGCGCCTCTTCACCGGGTTCGCCCGCGATGGCGCCTTCCCCATCGACGTGATGTCGTTGATCGCGGCCGAGCAACTCTGCCCCAGGCACCACTATCCGGATCAGGACACTCGCGACGCTGATGCCCCGCGCATCCTGACGATGGTGCAGCGCGGGTTGACCTGGTTCGATGGGGCGGGATCCATCGAGGCAGTGGAACAGAACCTAGAGTTCGCCTATCCCGGCTCACCCGACTGCCCCGCCTTTCTGCTCACCGCCAAGCCCGACCTCCTCCGCGAATTACCCGACGGAACGATTGAGATCGTCGACTGGAAGACGGGCGGCGTCCGGGAGAACGAGCAGCAGCAGGCCCTGGCTCGGATCGTCATCGCCGACGCCAACCCCGACCGAGTCATCCGCAGCACTACGGTCTTCCTCGCGACCGACCCAGAGGCAACGGTTGAGACGATGATCCTGCCCGACGCAACGGTCCGGTCGTGGTGGAAAACGGTGAAAACGGTCGCCGGGGACCTGGAGACGCGGCAGGCGTGGCCAGCCACCTCGCACCCGTTCTGCTCGTCCTGCCCGCTCTACCGAGAGGGGTGTCCACTCTACCCGGCCGCTCCCGATCCGCGTCGCCTGCTTACCTGGCTGGAACTGGAAGAGGCTGCCGATGATTAGAGCGTGCCCATGAAGATGTTCAGCAACACCCGCAGCGTCGACGAGGGGGCAACCGGTGAGGTCGCCCCCTCATCGTGCTAGGCGACGCGGCGGGTGCAATCGCAAGGAACGGCCGCCCAATCGTTCAAGCCACCGCCCGTGTGCGCCTTGACGTAGCCCTCGCCCTTGCAGGTGCGGCAGCGCTCCGAGTGCCGCCCGTCAACAACGACGTCCTGCTCCAGATCGGGCAGCTGGCCCAACTCGCTCAGCAAGAGCGCCCAGTGGCCGCAGCGGCCCCACGCCTGGAAGCCCTTGCAGGTGCAGCCGGTTACGGTGACGGCGTAGCAGGTGGGCGATCTGGCCGACGTGGCGACGTGGTTGCTGGTGCCATCGACGTGCAGGATCCGGGATCCACCTTTCTCCGCCTTCGCAGCCAGGCGGTGCAGATCCTCGAGCCTATGACATTCGACGCGGGCCTGTACAGTGTCCATGACTCCCGGTTCCTCCGTTTCCTTGACCCCTTGGTCCTACCCGCGGGGCTGGTCCAGTAAGGGTTGAGGCACTGCCGCTCTCAATTACTAGGATTATACTAGCTTCCTAGTATTTGTCTACCCCTAACCTTGTGGTATTCTGGTAGTTGGGAGGTGACGCCCATGAAGACATTGCGCGAACATCGACGCGCGCGGCTGGTCAGCATCGAAGACTTGGCACTGATATCCGGTGTCAGTACCAAGACGATCGTTGAGACGGAGCTGGGTCGTACTCAGCCCAAGTTCCGGACCATTCGCAGGCTTAGTGATGCGTTGCAAGTCGATCCTGCGGACGTGGTCGAGTTTGCGGCGGTGATGACTCAAGCCGAAGAGGATCCAACAAAAAAACTCGCCGCCTGAGATAACCAGGCGGCGAGCGGCAGTGCCTCAACCCTGGTAGGACAGGGGGAGGACACCTCGATTCTAGCACCCGCACAGCGTGTTACAGGGCAGACCCGTATCCCTGTAACTCTAGTAACTCCGGTAACTCTAGGCACGAGTTCCCTGCGGTCAGCCTGTAACTCCCTAGTCGACCCACTTCCCAATAGAGGGGCCCTATGGCGCGAGGCAGCATCACCAAGCGATCGGGAAAGACAGGGGTTGCGTGGCGCGTACGCTCCGACGTGCCGACGGCTGATGGTGAGCGAAAGCAGGTCAGCGAGACGGTCCGCACCCGGAAAGAGGCGGAGGCACTCTTAGCACGGCGTCAGCACGAACTTCGCTCCGGCTCCTACGTCGAGCCCACCACGACCACCGTGGGTGCCTTCTTCGCTGACTGGCTCGCCCTGGTTGCTGCCACACGCGAGGAGTCGACGGCCTACAGCTATGAGTCGATCGCGCGGAACCGGATTCTGCCCGCGCTCGGCGCCCTGCCGCTCGCCAAGCTGACGCCAGCGGCGATCCAGGGGCTCTACCTGCGGCTGCTCGACGAGGGGAAGGCACCCAAGACGGTCCGGCTGACTCATACCGTGGTCCGGCAGGCCATGACCCAAGCAGTGGCCTGGAAGCTGATCGCCCGTAACCCCGCCGAGGGTGCCCAGCT
>JAUJMG010000479.1 GCA_030446955.1 Thermomicrobiales bacterium | reverse complement strand
TGAGCGACTGGTGGACCCGGCAGAAGTTGTAGTGCATGTAGTGGAGGCTCACCGCATGCGCCAGGTTCTCGACCTTCTTGGAAAATCCGTTGGTGAGCCGGGTGAACCGCCGCATCCCCATCCGCATCGTGAGGTTCTGGCGCTCCACGTAGCTGGTGGAGATCAGCCGCTCGTCGGGACGCCCGCAGATGACCCGCTTGTCGATCCCCGTGCAGACGGCGGGGCTGTAGCGCCGCTGGTCCTCGGCCCCCTCGTTCCCGTAGAGCTTGTGCAGCATGGCGAAGTCGATCCCGTCGGAGCCGAACAGCGGCTCCACGACGGTCAGGTAGGGCCGGTGGCCGTCGCTGGTGAGCTGCACCCGGTAGCGCAGGCGGCTCTTGAGGTCCGACAGGAACACCCAGGCGTCGTGTGTGGTGCGCTCGCCGACGAGCCACGACGGGACGAGCTTCGTGTCGGCGCAGATGGCCGTCCAGGTCCACACGTCGCCGTAGCCGAAGGTGCCCCGGTGTTCCTCGGGGACGTTCTTCTGCTTCGCGTAGCAGAACGACCAGATCTCGTCGCACTCGATGCGCTTGCAGGGCAGGTTGGTGAGCGCGGCGTCCTGGTACTCGGCGCAGGCTGCCCCGAGGTCGGCTAGCAGGTTGACGATTGTGTTCTTCGCCACGCCGGTCATCCGAACCGTTGCTCGGATGCTGTTGCCCTCGACCAGGGCGGCGACGACCTGCGCTCGCCGCTCGGTGCTCAGCCTGTTCATACTGACCATTATGCTTGAGGGAATGCCAAGATGCAAGAGGGTGGCGCCAAGAAACTTCTTGGCAGACACCTAGAACATTGTATAATCTTGGCATGATCTTCTCGCCGCCAAAGTTGGAGAGCCTTGAAGAGGAGGCGCTCGGCCGCATCGAAGACCTTCGCCGCCAGCTACGCCATCGGGTGGCTGAACCGCGCCGCTGGTCCGGCGGCGTGCGGCGATTCGTGTTCGCCAAGGCAGTGCAGGCGTCGAACTCGATTGAGGGGTACGACGCTTCGGTCGATGACGTCATCGCGGCGGTGGAAGGTGAGGAGGTGATGGATACAGCAACGGAAACCGTCCTAGTACTTCAAGGCTACCGAGATGCCATGACATACGTCCTCCAGTTGGCCGAAGAGGACGACGTAGAGATTGATGAAGCGCTTCTCAGGTCGTTGCACTTCATGATGTTGAAGTACGACCTGACGAAGCGACCTGGACGTTGGCGGCTCGGCGACGTATTCGTTCGGCGTGAGCCAGAGGATGAGATCGTCTACGAAGGTCCGGATCCGCGCTTGGTTCCTTCACTTATGGGCGAGCTTGTCACATCTCTCCGTGAAGCCGACGGCCCTGTGCTTGTTCGTGCTGCCCTCGCTCATCTCAATCTTGTAATGATCCATCCTTTCAAGGATGGCAACGGTCGCATGGCGAGGTGTCTACAGACGATGGTCCTCGCTCGAGAGAAGATCGTAGCTCCGGTGTTTGCATCGATCGAAGAACAGCTAGGTCGTGACACTGAGGCGTATTACAGCGTGCTCGGTGCAGTGGGGGAAGGGTCTTGGAACCCGGGCCGGGACTGTAGGCCTTGGGTGCGCTTCTGCCTCAACGCTCATTTCCAGCAAGCGCAGCGAGTTCTTCGACGCGTCCAAGAAACGGAAGAACTGTGGGGTCGCTGCGAAGAAGTCGCCTTGAACGCCGGCCTTCCCGCGCGCGTGGTCGGACCCCTGTGTGATGCCGCTCGCGGTCTGAAGCTAAGAAACTGGTCATACCGATTGGCGGTAGAAGAATCAGAGGGATACGACATCGACATTTCAACCGCCAGCCGCGACTTTCGTACCCTGGTCTCTCTAGGGCTATTGATTCCCAATGGGGAAACGAGAGGACGGTATTACACTGCATCTGACAAGCTGAAGGCAGTGTATGCGGAGATTCGATTGAACCGGGTGAAACGAGATACAGCGGACCTGTTTAGGGCCGTCGAGCAGTTGCGGCTAGTAGATTTCGCCAGCTAAGCAGGCTCGTTGCCATAAGTAGAACGCCGCCATCGGGATCTAGCAGCATTCCGGGCAATGTCGGACCGTTCCTCAGCCGTGAGCTTCTCGGCCCTAGCTCTCCCGCCCTTCTGGCCGCCCAACCGGCCCAGCGCCACCGCCGCCGGGTTCTTCCCCTCATCGGCATCACGTTCGGGCTCGTCGGCCGTCGACTGAGCGACGATGGCCGCGGCCATCGAGTTCAGGTCC
This sequence comes from Thermomicrobiales bacterium, assembly GCA_030446955.1. Taxonomy (GTDB): domain Bacteria; phylum Chloroflexota; class Chloroflexia; order Thermomicrobiales; family UBA6265; genus LC2-1. The sequence continues at coordinate 1,289 of JAUJMG010000479.1, read as the reverse complement.
CGAGGCTTGCTTGAGCGCTTCGGCATCGGCTCCACCGTAGCGACCGAGCGCGCCGGTTTACAGTGCCGGCTCGGGCTCCGGGGGCGAGTTGACGTAGGCCCGCACCGCTCGGCGGAGCGCCTGCGCCATGGTCCGGTCTTCCTGTTGCGCCCGCTCCTTCAACCGGTCCCGCACGTCTGCGGGCACGCGCACGCTCATCACAACCTCGCCGTTCTCGGGCACTGCGTCCCCCCTCGTCGTCGCCGGGTCGGTGACGACGACCTTACTGGGGTTAGGCCTACGGATCGTGGATGATCCGAGGGTCCGCGTAGTTGCGGTGACTACGTGCAAGACTCGTGCCGTTGCCGCCGTGCCAGAGAAGCCGAATGGGTCCCCCCGGCAAAGGGGAACGTCTCACCGACGCACGAGGGTGCAAATCCCTCCGGCGGCTCCACCCCGAACGCGGCAGAGGGGCCCTGGCAAGGGGCCCCTCTTTTCGGGTTCCACGAAGGCTGTCCCTCGCAGAGTCGCCGTCTGGCGTTACTGTCTCACCGACGCCTCCAGTATGCGCCGGAGCTTGACACACGTCAACTGCAGCACGTGACGAACCGTGGTGCGGCCGTCACAGACAGAGGCGGGTTGACGCTGCGGCTGGATCAGGGCTGCCCTGCCTCGAGGACATCTAGGACGCCGCGTAGCCACGCCGATGCCCGCAGGACGCGCTCCCAGGTTCACCCGGGCTGAAGTGGCATCCATCTGCTAACTGTGAGCGCCCAGCCTGTTCGCAAGGAGGTCGCTCGTCGTGACGGAGCGGGAGCTAGCCCAAATCATCCGGGGTCGGTCGACGGAGGAGGTCGTACAACGGTGGGTCGCTCTGGCTGAGATGACCGAACACCTCGGGCTAGACGCTGTCCTTACAGACTTCACCCTGGAGGGACAAGAGAACGACCGCAAGTACGAGGTCTGGCAGATCCTGGTCCCCTACATGAAGGCCGGGGTCCACGGGTGGCACGATCTTCACGAGGCATTGACTCCTGAGGAACACGAGCGAATCGAGGCTCTGATCCGTGGGGGTAACTGAGGATCTCTTGCATCTGGACCGACCCCAGATGCACTATCGAGAAAACCGAGTGGCCCGGGCGGTGCGTGAACACCCCCGGGCCTGGCCGACACCCCAGGAGGTGCCGACATGGCCGACAGTAGTGGCGCCCTACAGCGCCCACCCTCTCTCGAGGCGTTCCTCGATGCCGGTGGTGATCTCGCCGCACCAGACATCTGGCAGGAGCGTCTGGCCGAAGTGGTCTACCTCG
>JAUJMG010000095.1 GCA_030446955.1 Thermomicrobiales bacterium | reverse complement strand
CTAGTGGTGGTGTCCTTCGTGGGCATGGGGAATAGCCATCGCCGGGCGTCGGGCCGGCACGAGGCAGGCGTGTCGGCCCTCTGGCGAGTCGAGAGAGCAGCCTGGGAACGGATCGGTCGCGCCCGATGCTTCTTCCGGCTGCAGGGTGACGTGCGCGATGCCGAAGCGCTCGCGCAGCAGCTCCGACAGATCGGACAGCACGGTCTGCCACGCTCGTCGGTTGGTAACCTCGACATGGCTACTCATCGCGACGAACCCGGAGGTGACCGTCCAGACATGCAGGTCGTGGACGCCCGCCACGCCATCGACCCCGATCATCGCACGGCGCACCTCTGCCGGGTCGAGGTGCACGGGTGTCGCTTCCAGCAGCACGTCGACCGACTCCCGGAGCAGGCGCCAGGAGCCCCAGAGGATGAGGAGGCCAATGCCGGCGGAGAGGAGGGGGTCGGCGAGATACCAGCCCGTGGCCAGCATCACGAGGGCGGCGACGATGGCTCCCACGGAGCCCAGCATGTCGCCGACGACGTGGAGAAACGCCCCGCGGGTGTTGAGGTCGTGCTGGTGGCCACCGCCCCGGGAGAGGATCCACGCCGAAACCGCGTTCGCGGCAAGACCGGCAAAGGCGACGATCAGCATCGGGGCGCTGTCGACCGCTGGTGGATCTCCGATTCGCTTGGACGCCTCCCAGAAAATGTAGATCGAGATCGCCACGAGGCTCGCGGCGTTGAGCAGGGCGGCTAAGACCTCAGCCCGGTGGTAGCCGAACGAGCGCTCGGGAGTGGCTGGCCGTCGCGCGAGCCAACCGGCAAAGAGGGCAAGCGCGAGCGCCGCGACATCCGTTGCCATGTGGCCCGCATCGGCGAGGAGGGCTAACGAGCCTGTCAGGACTCCGCCGATGACCTCTGCAATGAGGAACGTCGTGGTGATGACGAGTGCAATGCCAAGCGGGCGCCGGTCGCTGGCCGAAGGTTGCTGGTGTGGACGCTCGTACCCGTGTTCCATGCGGGTGTCCCCGGTTCGTCCCTTCCTTTGCTCCCGATCAGGTGGTTACGCCATCAGCACCATCCGGCCGCAATTGGGATGCCAGAGGTGCTTGGTTCTGCGCTTCAGGTTAGTTCGCTCGTCTCCAGCTCGCGCTCCCCAATGCGCTCGATGCGCATGATCAGCCGTTCCTCCGGGTCAGGGCAGGCCACCAGGCTGTCCTGGGCCAGCCAGTCGGCCGCGTCAAGGGCGCGCATCTTGGCCGGGATCAGCGGCAGCACGGCGGCAAGCGCGAAGAGGCAGAAATGGCGGCCGGCGGGGATTCGGACCCGGCTACTTTCGGTCACCTCGAAGGAGTCACCGACCTTGGGGCCACAGACGGACCGCCCCTCGATCGCGATCACCGTCACACGAATGTCGGCGAGCGTGAAATGCCCGCTGACCGCAGGTGGATCGTCCGTTGGGCGTGGAGCAGCATCCAATGAGGCGGTTCCTCCGGTAATGGATAGCAGGGCGGATGGCTGGGCAGCTCCGCCTGCTGTCCTCTCTATGGCCCAGTCGAGCGAACGGGATGCGGCCGCCTACGTTGCGCCGCCCGTGCCCTCCAGGCGCCGCCCGGCGCTCTCCTCATCGTCGACCTCCGTCAGCGCCTCCCGGTTAATGCTCAGATAGAGGGTCCCGTCCTCGAAGCGGTCGACCGCGTGGACCGGAATCTCCAGGTCGGCGTGGGCCTGTTCCTGGTCGATCATGATGAAGCGAGGATAGGCGCGACGGAGCACGCCCAGGTGCTCCCCGTTTGCTGCGACGACAGGCGAGCCCGGCGGATAGCTCTCTCGGGTATTGGTCATGGATGGGTCCTCCTGCGGTGGGCTACGGGTCGTTCAGCGATCTGTCACGGCGCCGACCCGTTGTGTCGACACCGGATTTGGATCATACGTCCGGCTGGGTAAGCGCGTCACCCTTGCCGGATGCAACAGGTGGCCTCTGGTCTTGGGGTCGATGGAGCGCCGCCAAGCTGTACCTCGGGTGGCATACTTCCGTATCGATGAGCCGTTTCGTGCGGCAGCGTGTGGGACAGGAGAGAGGAGCGCGCAGGGAATCATGGCGGAGCCGTCGCAGCAGTCGTCCGGGCCGAATCCGCTCTGCGAGGTGGGCCGGACCCACCCCCGGGACCGCCATCGCATGCGCCCGGTCGATGGACAAGCCGGTGTCTGGACCTGCGCCCGGCACGGCCTGTTCGCCACGCTGGTCGACAAGGAGACCGCCGCCGGACTCGAGCGCGGTGACCAGTTCCCGATGCATGACGGCTCGGGCGGCTTGGTCGTCCGTGCTGGTGACGAGCGCCAGGGCGGGACCCTCCTCTACTACCGGCCAGCAGACGCCTAGACCCTGGCACTCTCGCCTGGCTCATTCCCCGGCTCCCCTCAGCTGCCACCGCCGTGCTGAACGGAGCTGCCTGAGAGACCCATCATGCCCCCTTTGCCCCTCAGGTTCTGCCTGGACCTCTCCCATCACGGGTGGGCACGGGCGACAGATCCGTCGCAGGCGGTAGAGCGGACAATCCAGACGGCGCGGGTTGCAGATCGGGCCGGGATTGACTCGCTCTGGGTGAGCGAGGATCCCGACGGCTGGGACGCCTTTGCGCTACTCGGAGCCTTGGCGCGAGAAACCTCACACGTTCGCCTCGGTCCCGGTGTCGTCAACCCCTACCTGCGCCATCCCAACCTGATCGCCGCCTCGGTCGCCACCCTGGACCGGCTCTCCAGCGGGCGCGCCTTCCTGGGGCTTGGTCGTGGTCAGACGGAGTGGTATGTCCGAGCCTTCGGGATGGAGGTTGGCAAGCCGGTCGAGGTGCTTGAGGAGACCTTTGGCCTCATCCGGCAGTGGTGGAGACCGCCCCACCGCGCCTCCTCGGTAGGGCATTTCGCGGTACAGGATTGGGAGCGCACGATTAGCCCGGTCCAGGCCGCCCCTCCCGTCTACGTGGCCGCCGTCGGCCCCCAAGCGCTGGACGTTGCCGCCCGGCACGCGGACGGGGTGCTCTTCAATGATCTGGCGTCCGAGGCGTTCCTCGCGAAGGCCATCGCGACCGTTCGGGCGGGAGCCGCGGCCGCCGGACGGGATCCCTCCCGCCTCGGGTTCTACGTCCGGGCAGGCGTGACCGTTACTGACGATCCAGAGCCGATTCTGGAGCGCAAGAAGACCTACCTCTCGCTGGTGAATACGCTTCCTGGCATGGAGCGGCTGATGGCGACGCCGGGATTCGACGTGGCGGAGATTGTGGCCGAGGTGCGCCGTCTGATGCGGACCGAGGGGGTTCTGGCCCGCGGCGGTGGCTTCCCGGCTCTACGCCAGGCTGGCGATCTGGTCGCCGCTCGTGCTGCCATCCCGACCGATTTGGTGGCCCAGTTGGCGGTGGTGGGCCCGCTTCCACATGTCCGCGCTCGTCTGCGTTCCCTCGCGGGCCTCGGCGCCACCCACGTCTTCGTGGTGCCGCCCGGACCCCAGCAGACGGCCGAGGCGTATGGCGCGACCCTGGCAGCGTTGATCGAGGACGAGGCGCCGACTCAGGCCACATCCGGCTGAAGGCGTGTCCCTTTCTCCGGCGTCAGCGTCCCGCTGCCCCGGGGCTGCATCCCCGGGCTGACCTCACGAAGTCCCGCCTGCCCTGAGCACGGGCTGGCGGCCACGGACGACCACGCAATCACTCGGGTCCAGATCAGGCTCCCGATCGCGCACAGCCTTCGGTGCGGGATCCGCTGTCCCTACCCGACCAGCTCCCAGCCGTAGGATGGGACGCTGGGCGCGTCGGCGACCCGTTATCATCACGGCCGCGCGGAACGGTTCTACCCCCTCGTGCGTATAGATGGGTGCGACGGCCTGCTGGATGGGCGGCGGTTGACGAGCGCCAGGCTCGTGCTAGGGTAGGGACCGAGCGGTTCCCGGCCGACGATGCGGACGATTTGTGGCCCTAGCGGCCCCCAATCGAGGGGGCGTTGGGCGCGCTGTCGCGCGTCGCCGGACAGCCGCTCACCTCCGCGGCTGGCATCGTGCGCTGCCGCGGCGCTCGTCGCACTCACCTGTTGGCGCCGGTGTCGACCGGCGGGGGCTTCCCGGTGGCGGGAGGCAGCGTGAACCCTGTCCGGTCTTGTTGCTCTCGGAGGACGCTCATGCGCGGTCCTGTTCTATCGTCGGCTCGATCCGGTCACGGCCCCAGGCCGCATCGGGGTGGATTGCTTCGCTCCCAGCGCCTCCCGGGGGGGACGGCATTCCACGCGCTGGCGGCTGTTTTCCTGATTCTCAGCCTGGTTGCCCCGCTGGCTACTGGTGTGAGCGCGGCGCCGGGGGCCGGGACGACGGACCTTCGTATGAGTGCGCAGGAACCGAGGCGAGGCGCGGCACCGCCACTCCCTGCGCCGGTGCAGGTGAGCGTGGTCGGGACCTTCCCTCCGGAAGCCTGTCCAACCGGCGTCTGCGCCCTTAGTGAGGAAGCCGGAATCTGGACCGGAACGTTCTCGATTCCCGCCGGGCGCTACACCTTCCGCCTCTCCGCCGTGAGTGATGTGGAGCGCTCGATCGGGGAGGGCGGCGATCCGGACGGGGACGATATCGACCTCCGGGTGCCGAACGACGCCGTCGGCGTCTACTTCGCCTACAACGCCCACACGGGTGAGATCACCGCCGAACCGACCGATCAGATCGTGACCCTTGCCTCCGACCTCGGTGCCTTTGACTTCGCACCTATCGACAACGGCCAGTACGAGCTGTACCTGGATTCTCCCGCGGGCGTCTATGCCTTCCAGGTCCAAATCGGTGGCGAGCCAGCCGGCGCGCCGGACCAGATCAGCCTCGATATCCCTGCCCGCGTCCACCTTGTGGTTGACGGTGATGGCACCGTGCTCGTCAAGGAGACGGTGACCTCCGCCGCCACCCTCACCGTGAACAAGAACGACGGTGCGGGAGTCCCCTGGACGAACGCCTGCTTCGCGGTCTACGACGACAACGATCTGCTGGGCCAGGCCTGCGACCCCGATGACGGGTCGAACGACGGGACGACGACGATTCCCTTCCCCAACGGCGTCGATCCCGGTACCTACACCCTCGTTGAGACCGCGACCGACGAGGGCGACCCGACCTCCGCCGAGCAGCAGATTCAGCTTGGCCCCGGTCCCAATACTGCCGAGGCGGTAGCTACCCGTGACACGCAGGACGATGCCACCGATGAGCCGACCGAGACCGCAACTGCCGAGGACGAACCGGACGAACCGGACGAGACCGACGGCATCGCCCCGATCATCCCAGACGGCGCCACCGGTGCGTTCTTGGTCACGGCGCAGGACCAGACCGGCACCCTCCTCGTCGGCGCCTGCTTCACCCTCGATCCACGAGGTGACACCCCCGGTGACGATGTCTCCGCCTGTGACGGCGATGATGGAGTCGTTGACGGCACCACCGGCTTCATAGGGCTGGCCGCCGGACGCTACCGCCTGGAGAACACCACGGAACCGGAGGGTTTCCGTGAGGCCGATCGGCAGAACGTCGATGTGCCAGCCAACGACACCGGGTTTGCCACCGTCGAGTTCGAGGCGGACGAGGACGAGGCGACCGAGACGCCGGGGGCGACGACCGGCTCCCTGACGATCCTGATTCGAGACGATGACGACGCTCAACTTACGGGTGCCTGCTACACCGTCACCAATGGCGCAGGGACCTTCGGACCGTTCTGTGACGATGACGGCGACGGCCAGGTGATCCTGACCGAGGTCTTCCCAGGCGAGAACACCATCTCCGAGACCACCCCGCCCGCCGGCTTTGATGCGCCGGACGATGAGACGGTGGACGTTGACGCGGGAGAGGCATCGGAGGTCACCTTCGAGCACAGGGCGGATCCAGAGGATCAGCCGGCGGACGTGCCGCAGCCGGAGGGCGGCAGCATCGTCGTCACCGTCATTGATGCCGATGGCAACACGGTCTTCGGCGCCTGCTTCGGGCTGAACCGCGCCGGAATCGAGGAGGTCTGTGACAACGGCCCGGGTGACACTGAGCCGAGCGAAGGCGTGGTCGGGATCGACGAGATTCCGGTCGGGTCTTACACCCTGCAGCAGACGACGGCTCTGGACGGTTATGAAGCGGCCGCGGACGAGCCGGTCGAGATCGGCGCCGATTTCCCGCAGGAGGTGACGGTCGTCAACCCAGCCGTCGAGGCGACCGGCGATCTGATTGTGCTCCGGGTCGACGACGAGGGGCAGCCGGTCGGCGGCGCCTGCGTCGAGCTGCAGGACGACGTTGTCGTCGTTCCGCAGGTCTGCGACGAGGACGGCGATGTCGCCGATGACGGCCGCATCGGTGTCTTCGACGTTCCTGAAGGCAGCTACACCCTGGTCGAGACTCGAACGCCGGACGGCTTCGAGCCGGCGGCGAACGCTGAGGTCGAGATCACGGCAGGTATCGCCAATGAGATCCGGTTCGCGAGTGCTCCACTGGAGGAACCGACGGTCGAGCCAACCCCCGAGCCGGCGACCGGCGCGCTGCTGGTCACCGTGCGAGACGAAGAAGGGCAGGCTGCGGCCGAGTTCTGCGTCGCGCTTGCTCCCGTCGACGGCTCAGCCGCGTCCGACCCGGTCTGCGAGGGCGGCGCGGATGATCTGGACGACGATCCAGGCAGCCTCCGCGTCGAGGAGCTTCCGGACGGGGATTACACCCTGACGGTCAGCCAAACTCCTGAAGGGTACGACGCCCCGGAAGCGCAGAGGGTCACGATCGAGGACGACGGCACCGAGCGGGTCGAGATCGACCTTGAGCCTACGGCACCGACGCTCGGCGCGATGACGATCACGATTCAGGACGAAAACGGCGATCCGCTTCCCGGCGCGAGCATCGAGGTGATCAACGGCGCCGGTACCTTCCCCTTCACCGATGAGGATGGCGACGGCCAGGTGATCCTGGACGTGGTTCTCCCCGGCCCGAACACCATCCGTCAGACCAACCCGCCCGTGGACCACGTTCCGGCCGAGGACCAGGCGGAGCAGACTGTCGAGGTGGTCGCCGGCGAGCGGGCCCAGGTCACGATTACCAACCGGCGGGCGATCGGTTCCGTCCGTATCCTGAAGACGGACGAGAACGGCGATCCGCTTGGCGACGCCTGCTTCTCCCTGAGCGGCCGGAACAGCTACGGCCCGGTCTGCGACAACGGCGATGGCGACGGCGATGGAACCACCGGTACGATTCTGATCGAGGAGGTGGCACTCGGCCGCTACACTGTGACCGAGACCCAGGCACCTGAGGGTTACGACACGGCCGACCACCAGCCGGTGACCGTCAGCGCGAGCGGTCCGGCTGAGCTGACCATCCCCAACAGTCCGCCCGTACCGGAGACCGGCGCTGTCGAGATTGCCCTGCTCGATCCGAATGGAGGCCCGCTCGGCGGTGCCTGCTTTGGGCTCATCGCTGATACCGAGATTGCGCCGGTCTGCGACGAAGGCCCCGACGACGGGGACGATCCAGGCGCCGACGGCACGATCCTGATTAGTGATATCCCAGCGGGTGACTACACCCTGACCCAAACCCAAGCACCGGATGGTTACGTCGCCGCGGACGACCAGGCGGTTCAGGTCACCGCCGGCCAAACCCTCCGGGTGGAGCTTGCCAACCAGGCCACGCCGCCGCCGGTAGGCAGCATCGTGGTAACGAAGGAGGACCCGCAGGGGGGCACGCTCACTGGCGCCTGCTTCAGCCTGGCCGGGCCGGAAGCTCAGGTCTGCGATGGCGACCCCGCCGATCCGGCGACCGATCCCGGCGTGGTCCGCTTTGACGACGTCAGCGTCGGCTCCTACATCGTGACGGAGACCGTCGCGCCAGAGGGCTACCTTCTTGCCGAAGCACAGCGAGCGGTAGTGACCCCGGGCGGTGAGGTAGACCTCACCTTCGTGGATCAGCCCGCACCGCCACAGACCGGCAACGTGCGAATCCAGGTCCAGGACGAACAGCAGAACCTCGTCGACGGCGGCTGCTTCGCGCTCCGTGCCGCTGACGTGGAAGTGGCGGCGGCCTGCGACAACGGCGACGGTGACGGCGACGATGAGGCAGGGATCATTCTTCTGGAAGATGTCCCGGTCGGCTCCTACAGCGTTGTCCAGACGGAGGCGCCGGACGGCTTCCACGCAGGGGAGCAAGCGACAGTCACGGTCGTGGCCGGCGAGACCGTTGAGGTGGTCATCACCATCGTGCAGCTGCCACCGACTACGGGCGATGTCCTGATCACTAAACGGGACGAGCGCAACCGGCCCCTGGCGGGCGCCTGCTTTGCCCTCAGCCAGACGGAGGATATCGTCGAGGTCTGCGACGACCGTGGGAATGACGGCGACGGCACGGCGGGGCGAATTCGCTTCAACGACGTGCCCAACGGCGACTACCAACTTCGTGAGACTGCCCCGCCGGCGGGCTATCAGGCTGCGGCGAATGTGGACGTAACCGTCGAGGGCGGGGAGGTGACGCGCGTCACCGTCACCAACCAGCCGGTGCCAGAGGCCAACGGTGACCTGGTGGTGCTCAAGGTCGACCAGCGCACCAGGGAAGCGCTTGGCGGGGCCTGTTTCGAGTTGTTGGGCGGGCCCAACCGCACGGTCGTCGTCGCCGGACCGGTCTGCGATGAGGACGGGGACGCGGCCGATGACGGTCGGATCGGCATCTTCGATGTCCCGGCCGGCACCTACACGCTGCGTGAGACGCGGCTCCCCTCCGCCGACTACTTCAACCCCGGGGATCGGGATGTCACCATCGTCGCCGGGACAGCCGTCGAGGTCACGGTTGAGAACGCGCTGCGCCCGGGCACGGTAACCATCGAGAAGGAAAACGAGGGCGGGGAGCTCTTGGATGGCGCCTGCTTCGCGCTGCGGGGCGAGACGACCTACGAGCTGTGCGATGACGACGACGGTGAGACCGATGGCGTGACTGTCTTCAACGGGGTCGTGCCGGGTGACTACGCGGTCGTCGAGACTGTCGCTCCCGCCGGGTACGCGACCGCGGCCGACCAGTCGATCCGGTTAGTGCCCGGCGGCAACCAGCGGCTCACCTTCACTGACATCTTGCTGCCTCCGCCGCCGCAGACCGGCAACCTCACGGTCATCAAGACCGACGAGGATGGCGATCCGCTGGCCGGGGCTTGCTTCGCCCTCCGTCAGGGTGCTGCTATCATCGCGGGGCCGCGCTGCGATGGTGCTGATGGCGCCAACGACGGCACGATCCGCTTCCAGGATGTCGGCATTGGCGATTACACCCTGCGCGAAACTCGGACGCCTTCGGCCTCCTACCAGCGCGCGGCCGATGTTGCAGTGACCATCCGACTGAACGAGACGGCCGAGGCGACGGTGAAGAACGTCCTCAAGCCCGGGCGCGTGTTGGTGCGCAAGACCGGCGCGGGCGACCAGCCGCTCCAGGGTGCCTGTTTCGACCTTGCGCCGGATGGCAAGCCCTCCCAGTGCACCGACGCTGCCGGCACTATCGTCTTCAGCGGCTTGAAGCCCGGCACCTACAGGCTGAGCGAAACCCAGGCGCCCACGGGCTACCTGGCCGCTGCCGCAGTCGAGGGAATCGTGGTCAAGCCGGGCGCCACGACGGTGGTGGACGTGGAGAATCGCCTCGCGCCGCCGCCGCCGAACACCGGCTCGATCCAGGTGCTCAAGTTCTACTGTCCGGCGGGAGACGGTGGCGAAGGGACCGAGATCATCGATTCCTCCGACCCGGGTCCGAGCCGGCTGGCTCGCACCGCCAACTGCAGCCGGGGCAACGCGACGTTGAGCTTGATCGACGCCCGGGGCGAGGGTGGCCCCGGCACCTTCTCCACCGGGGACGACGGCCGTTACCAGACTACCGTCACCGCGGGGGAGTACCGCTTGACCGAGACTGCCCCCGACCTCCCCGGTGATGCCAGCGAGGCGGTCACGATCTCCGTCAACCAGTTGACGACGGTGGTGGTCATCAACTACGTCAAGCCGCCGGCGCCGACGCCGGCCTCGATCTCGGTGATCAAGTACACGTGTGAGCCGGGTTTCGAGGGCACCCTATTCGCGGACTTCGTCGACAACTGCGGCGACGACGCGTCGCTGACCAATAACGTCACGTTCAGGGTCTCTGGCACCGCGACGGGCAAGCACGTGACCGGCGACGGCGGCCAGAAGGGTGTGACGGTCTTCGGCCGCCTCCCGGCTGGCGAATACCTGCTTCGCGAGGACGCCCCGGCTGACGCCTCCGTGGTCTACGCCTTCTGCGGCCTCGACCCGGATGCCCCCACCCTCAAAGAGCTCGGTGGCAGCATCACCCTGGCCCCGAAGGCTGGCGAGAACATCACCTGCAGCTTCTTCAATGTCCCTGATGACCTCTCCGCCACCACAGGGGCGATCCTGATTCACAAGTACGCGTGCGCCGTCGAGAATCCGCCGGCCGGCTACGACTTCAAGAACGAGTGCGACCCGGAGGAGAAGGGGAGGAACTTCTCGCTCGCCGTCTACAACGCCGAGCAGCAAACCTTCCAGCCCAAGAGCACCGGTACCACCAACGTGGACGGCCTACTGCGGTTCAGCCGGCTGCAGCCGGGTACCTACCGGGTGCGGGAGACGGGGGAGGATTGGTGCTTCGCCCAATCCAATAGCGTCGACCGCAACGGGGACGTGGTCGTGAAAGCCAACCAACGGGCCGAGGTCTGGATCTACAACTGCGTCGGTACTCGCGGCGCGCCGAATACCGGCACCGGCTCCTCCCTGCCGGGCGGTCCAGGTGCGCCGAACGCCTCGACCACCCTAGCGCTGGGCCTGGCCTGGCCACTTGTTGGATGGGGGTTCTACCTCCGGCGCCGGGTGGCCTAGCCAGCAGGAACAGCACCAACGGCGATGGCCGGACGGGTACCCGTCCGGCCATCGCCGTCCGAGATCTGTAAGGATCGGCAACCGGCCCTGCAGAGACCAGCAGGACGCAGGGAGGAGCACTCCGCTAGCGGCCTCGCCCACCGCATGGCAGAATGTACGTATAGGGGCACAGGAAGCGCGTCAGGGCCGACGGGGTTTGACGTAACGCCCCCAATCCGCTACTATTTCGGGGTCAAGTAGAACAAGTTTTCTACTATGGTTAGGGGTAGGGGGCGCTGCGACCTCGGCGCTCCGGGACGCGACGGGCGGCCGGCGACGGCGGCGTGGACGGACGAGAGAGGACGGCTCCGGCATGGCAGAGCGCGACCGCGCGGTAGACCTCGCGATTACCCAGATCGAGCGGGCCTTCGGCAAGGGCTCGATCATGAAGATGAAGCCGGGCGAGACCAACCCGATGCAGATCGATGCGATCCCCACCGGGAGCATCGCGCTGGACCTGGCACTCGGCATCGGGGGCCTCCCACGCGGCCGCATCGTCGAAATCTACGGGCCGGAATCCTCCGGCAAGACCACCCTGGCTCTCCACGTCATCTCTGAGGCTCAGAAGATGGGAGGGCTGGCGGCCATCGTCGATGCCGAGCACGCGCTGGACCCGATCTACGCCGGCAAGCTCGGGGTGAACCTCGAAGAGTTGCTTATCTCCCAGCCCGATACGGGCGAGCAGGCGCTCGAGATTGCGGAGACGCTGGTTCGCTCCGGCGCGCTCGACGTCGTCGTCATCGACTCCGTCGCGGCGTTGGTGCCGAAGGCCGAAATCGAGGGCGATATGGGAGATTCCCATGTCGGTCTTCAGGCCCGCCTGATGAGCCAGGCGCTACGCAAGCTGACCGGGGCGATCAGCCGCTCGAAGACGTGTGTCATCTTCATCAACCAGCTCCGGATGAAGATCGGCGTCATGTTCGGGAATCCGGAGACGACGACCGGTGGCCAGGCGCTGAAGTTCTACGCCTCCGTCCGAATGGATATCCGCCGGATCGAGGCGATCAAGAGCGGCACGGACTCCGTCGGCATGCGGGCTCGGGTCAAGGTGGTCAAGAACAAGGTTGCACCGCCGTTCCGGCAGGCCGAGTTCGACATCATGTACAACGAGGGTATCTCCGTCGCCGGCAGCGTGCTCGACGTGGGCACCGACCTTGGGATCGTCCGCAAGAGCGGCGCCTGGTTCTACCTCGGCGAGGAGCGGCTCGGTCAGGGCCGCGAGAACGCCAAGGAGTTCCTCAAGCACAACCAGGACATCCTGGATGACATCCGCAACCGGATCCGGGCCACCTCGCCCGAATTGTCCGGGCGCCTGGCCTTTGACGGCGCCGCTGCCGATGGGGCAAGCGGTAACGGCATCCTGGAGGACGTCGAGGTCTAGCGCTCGGGACTCGTACCGGATGCGCCTGAAGGGGCTTCATGAGTGAGGCCGAGGATTCATCCCACGAAGCCACTTCGGAGCTGAGCCGGTCTCTCGGTCACGCAGTCTCACGCGAACAATCCAGGTC
>JAUJMG010000478.1 GCA_030446955.1 Thermomicrobiales bacterium | reverse complement strand
ATGTCCCTGCCCTGCCTCTCTGAGGCCGCGCCGTGAGCCGGAGGTTCTTCCGGTGCCGCAACCCGGGCTGCCAAGCCCCCCGCGGGGCGGTCCTCGGCCGGTTGACCGCCGATGGAGGGTTGGTTCTAGACCAAGCAATCGAGCACTTCGCGGTCTTTCTGGATTCGGCCCGGGTCGCGCTTACCTGTCCACACTGCGGCGCTCCTCGCGACTTTCGCGGGACGGCCCTGTTCTCCTCCTGCCCAACGGCCACCTCGCGGTCCTCCCGTCGGCCCACGGCGAGGTGAGCGGAATCCTCATGGAGCAATGCCCTGATATGCGAGAATCACGGGGCACAATCGGACGTCGAGGAGCCTCCTTCCCGCGGCAACGCGACCGCTGGGCCGCGGCGCCAACCCACGGGAGTTGAACACCGGGCGGCATGGGTCGGTGCCCGCGCCAGGGAGACCACGGTGTGACTAGAAGCACGATCGGGGCACGCCTGTACGCTTGAGGGGATCCAACCAATGCCTTCCGAGAAGATTACAACCCTCAGCTCCTTCACCTGGTCCATCGCCGAGATCTTGCGGGGCGACTTCAAGCAGTCGGAGTACGGCAAGGTCATCCTCCCGTTCGTGGTCCTGCGCCGCCTCGACTGCATCCTGGAGCCGACCAAGGACGCCGTCCTGGCCGCCAACACCGCCCTGCCGGACGGGATCGACGATGCCACGCGCGACCTGTTCTTGTTCCAGGCGGCCGGCGGTCAGCTCCGCGTCTACAACACCAGCCAGCTCACCTTCGCCCGGATCAAAACCCAGCAGGCGACCCAGCTCCATGACAACCTGATCGCTTACATCACCAGCTTCTCGGCCAATGTGCGTGACATCTTCCTCGACAATTCCACTTCACCGAATCGCTCAAGCGCCTGAACGACGGCGGCATCCTCTGGCAGGTCTTCGAGCGTTTCAACCAGATCGACCTTCACCCGAGCACCGTCTCGAACCTCGAGATGGGCTACATGTTCGAGGATCTGATTCGCCGCTTCTCCGAGATCTCGAACGAGACGGCCGGCGAGCACTTCACCCCGCGCGAAGTCATCCGCCTGATCGTCGACCTCCTGACTGACCCCGACGCCGATGCCCTGAGCGGGAGCGGCATCATCCGCACCGTTTACGACCCCGCCGCCGGGACCGGGGGAATGCTGGCCCTGACCGAGGAGGCGATCAAGCGCTTCAACGGGCGCACCCGCGTTGAACTCTACGGTCAGGAACTTAACGGCGAGTCCTTCGGCATCTGCCAGTCGGACATGCTCGTGACCGGGCACGACCCGGCCAACATCGCTTTCGGCAACACCCTGATCGACGATGCCCACGCCGGCAAGACGTTCCACTACATGCTGTCAAATCCGCCCTACGGAGTGGATTGGAAGAAGTACCAGGACCCGATCAAGAAGGAGCACGCCGCGAAGGGGTTCGACGGCCGCTTCGGGGCCGGGTTGCCGCGCGTCTCCGACGGCCAGTTGCTCTTCCTGATGCACATGATCTCCAAGATGCGCGATGACGACCTGGGCAGCCGGATCGGGATCGTCATGAACGGGTCCCCCCTCTTCACGGGCGGGGCCGGCTCGGGCGAGAGCGAGATTCGCCGCTGGATGCTGGAGAACGACTGGGTCGAGGCGATCGTGGCGCTGCCGACCGATCTCTTCTACAACACCGGCATCCAGACCTACGTCTGGCTCCTGACCAACCGCAAGGCTCGCGACCGCCGGGGCAAGGTCCAGTTGATCGACGCCTCCTCCGCCCGCTTCTGGAAGCCGATGCGCAAGAGCCTGGGCAGCAAGCGGCGGGAGATCCCAGACGGGGCCCGCGCCGAAATTGTTCGCATCTACCACGAGCGGGTGGACGACGGCGAGGTGGCGAAGATCTTCCCGACGACGGCGTTCGGCTATCGGGAGATCCGGGTCGAGCGGCCGTTACGCCTCGCCTTCCAGGCCACGCCGGAGCGGCTGGCCATCCTCGCCAACGACCGCGCCCTGGCAAGACTGAGCGAAACCGAGCGGCAGACCCTGCTGACCACCCTGGCCGAGCGCCTGCCCACCGAACTAGTCCGCAACCGCGACGAGTTCGAGCGGCTGCTGACCAAAGCGTTGAGTAACTCCTGGCTCAAGGTGGGCGCGCCGGTGAAGAAGGCGATCGTTGCGGCGCTCTCCGACCGGGACGACGAGGCCGACATCTGCCGAGACGCGAAGGGCCAACCGGAACCCGATCCCTACCTGCGCGACCACGAGTTGGCGCCCCTGAGTGAGGACTGGCGGGCGTACGTCGCCCGGGAGGTGACGCCTTTCGTTCCCGACGCCTGGGTGGACGAGAGCTACCGGGACGAGCGAGACGGCGAGGTCGGCCGCGTCGGCTATGAGATCAACTTTAACCGCTACTTCTTCAAGTACGTGCCGCCGCGACCACTGGGGGTGATCGACCAAGAGCTGAAGCAGCTTGAGGTGGAGATTGCACGCTTGCTAAGTGAGGTGGTGGCATGAGTCACAAATTCCTCTCAGCGATCTGCACCCCTCAAGACTGGAAGCCGGTCAGGATATCAAGCTTGGCAGGTAACCTCGGCGTGTTCAAAGATGGAGACTGGATTGAACTCCCCTACATAACAAATGAAGGGGTCCGTCTCATTCAGACAGGGAACGTTGGCATTGGCAAATATAGAGAGCAGGGTTTCAGGTATATCTCCCTGGATACATTCCACGCCCTCAGGTGCACGGAGGTAAAGCCGGGTGACGTACTCATTTGTCGTCTGGCCGATCCGGTCGGAAGGGCGTGCATCGCTCCAGACCTAGGGGGCATGGCGGTTACCAGCGTCGATAACGTGATTCTTCGGGTGTCTCAGGACTACGATAGCCGGTACCTTGTCTATTTGTTTTCTAGCAAGCCGTACCTTGAATACTTAGAGTCGGAGTGTCGCGGCGGAACACGCAATCGGGTTAGCCGTTCGTTCCTCGGACGCTTGCGGATTCCCGTTCCCCATCTTTCTACCCAAAGGACGATCGCCGATTTCCTTGACCGCGAGACCGCCCGAATCGATCAACTGATCGAAAAGAAGGAGCGGTTGGTTGGACTGCTCGGGGAGCGGACCAGTGCCCTCCTGGAAGTGATCGTGAAGGGCCAGGATCGCGTCGGCACTCGAACTATTGATTCTGGTGTCGATTGGATCGGAGCAATACCGGAACACTGGAGCGCAACGAAGATCAACCAGATTGCACGCCTGGCAACCGGGCACACGCCGAGCCGAAGCGAAGAGAGCTACTGGATCCCCGAGGAATGCACCATCCCGTGGTTCGGACTTGCGGACGTGTGGCAGATTCGGCGCGAAGGTCGAATTTACGTCAGCACTACCACCGAGAAGATCAGTCCGCGCGGACTCGCCAATTCGGCGGCAGAGCTCCTGCCGGCGGGCACAGTTATCCTGTCTCGAACGGCGTCGGTGGGATTCCCAGCGATCATGGAAGTACCCATGGCCACCACTCAGGACTTCGTGAACTGGGTCTGTGGCCCGAAGCTG
>JAUJMG010000477.1 GCA_030446955.1 Thermomicrobiales bacterium | reverse complement strand
GCGGCGGCACGGGCGGCGATTCCAACGGACCTGATGCGCGAGCTCGTCGTCGCGGGGTCCGTCGATGATGTCCGCCAGCGAATCGTTCAACTCCAGGAGATTGGCGTGACGCACACGTTCCTCGCGTCACCGGCTCTGGCCGCGACGGTGGAGTCGGTTGGCGACCTGCTCGCGACGCTCTCCCCCGCATAGCCACTGGCACCAGCACCGGCGGGATGCGGCCCATCCGTGGGCTGCTCGTGGCGCTGCTCGTGGCGCTGCTGTAACCAAATGTTCCATCCATGCGTCTTGATGGAAGAGAGGCGCACGGAACTGATCTACCCTTCTTTTCCAGTCCCCTTCCCAAGGCCGCGTCTCTTGCCGGTGGACCTGGCGTCCGGAATGTCCGGCGCCGGGTCGCCGGCGGCATTTCCGGACCGCCCGGGTTTGACCTCCGGGGTCGGGCGCATGCTAGGGTAGACGACGAACGACAGGCCAAACCGGAACACCACGGCACCACGGCGGCGCTCATGAGGCTCAGGTGGAGCCGGCGGGCGTCGATCCGTGAAAGGACACGCTCCGGTTCCCGTTCACAAGGCGATCGCACCCTTGGGTGATGACAGGCGAGATTCGATATCCCTGCCCAGCGCAGGGATCCAGCATGCAGGACGATCCGGTCATGACGACTTCTGGACAGCCCTTCACGTCACCTCGCCGCGCCAGGACGATCACAGGGAGGCGGACCATGACGCGTCATGCGCGACAGCATGCCGGGCTGTTCGCTCGTCGCGTGCGGCGGAGCGGTGGGCGAGCCACCTGGCTGGTCCATCTGGTTGGGGTGCTCGCCCTGTTCGCGGGGTTGCTGCTGCCGCTGACCGCTGCCGGGCAGGCGCTCGCCAACCCCGCGGTCGCCCAGCGACAGATGCAGGCTCGTGCGCAGCTGCAAGGTGACGCTGTCCTCACGACGCCGACGGAGGTCGTGGCCGTGGGCGACTTCCAGAACCAGCTCGGATGCGCCGATTTCG
Source organism: Thermomicrobiales bacterium (assembly GCA_030446955.1). GTDB lineage: Bacteria > Chloroflexota > Chloroflexia > Thermomicrobiales > UBA6265 > LC2-1. The sequence goes on along the minus strand of JAUJMG010000477.1, from coordinate 2,539 downwards.
ACGCGACCTGCGCCGCCACCCAGCTCTCGTCGAACCAGGGGATCTGGACCGGGGTCTTTCCGCTCGCATCCGGCTCGTACGAGGTCTCGTTCGTTGCGTTCGCGCTGGATGGCCAGCAGGTCACCTTTGGAGATGATGGCCCTGACAGCCAGCCGCTGAGCCTCGACGTAGGGGACGGCGAGACCGGTGCGTTTTTCTCCTTCAACGCCCACACCAACGAGACGCGAGTCGAAGCCGTCGATGCCCTCTACACGCTGGAGACCGATGCCGGGGTGCTGCCGCTCGCACCCGGCGGTGATGACCTGACCGCGCTGGTCTCCTCGGAGGGTGGCGATCTCACCGTCCAGCTTAAGGTCAATGGCGAGCTGACGGGTGAGCCGCAGGTGGTGCCGCTGGAGTTCGGTCCGAACCGGATCACGATCGCGAGGGATGGATCGATCCTCGATACCGAGGCGCTCCCGTATGGCACGCTCACGATCCAGCGAACCGGCAGCGATGGCCAGCCACTTCCTGGTGCCTGCTATCAGGTATTGAACGGCAACGATATCGTCGATCAAGGGTGCGACATCGATGACGACGCAGCCGATGGCTCGACCCTCCTGACCTTCCCGGAAGGGCTGGAGAGCGGGAACTACACCCTGGTCGAGGCGCTGGCGCCGGACGGTGCCGACGCCGCTGAGGATCAGGATATCTCCCTGCAACCCGGGGACAACACGGTCCAAGTGGAGGCAGGTGATTCCGGGGCCGGGACCGAAGACGGGGATGCCGCCGAAACGCCGGAGGCGACGGAGGAAGGCGCCGGGATCATCGGCGCCACCGAGGAGGCCGGTGACGAGGCTGCCCAGCCGGCGGACGCCACCCAGACGGAGGATGGCGAGACGCCCGAGACAACCCAGGAAGACGCGACGGGCGAGCCCGGCGACCTGATCGTGACGCTTCAGGACGCCGATGGCAATCCGGTCGGTGGCGCCTGCTTCGAGCTCCTGCGCGGCGATAACGTCGTGGCCGAGGCGTGCGACACCACCGATCCGTTTCCGAACAACGGCAACTCCGGATTCTTCGGGGTGCCATCCGGCACATATACCCTGCGCCAATCCACCACACCGCAAGGCAGCACCACCGTCGATGATCGGGAAGTCCGGATTCAGCCCAACCAGGAAGTGACCGAGACGATTGAAGTAGGACAGGACGACACGGCGACGACCGCCGCCGTGTCGAACGGCGATGTCGTCGTGCTCCGGCAGGACGCCGATGGCAATCCGGTCGGTGGAGCGTGCTTCGAGATCGTCGGCTCCGATGGCACGGTGCTCGGCCAGCAGGTCTGTGACGAAGATGGCGATGTGGCCGACGATGGCCGCACCGGGTTCTTCAATATCCTGGCTGGACCGGCAACCCTTCGCGAGACGCGCAGCCCGGATGGCGTTGAGCCGGCGGCCGACCAGCCGTTCGAGATCCAGGGTGACGCGGTGACGGAGGTCACGGTCCGTAGTGCGGTGACGGCGACGGAAGAGCCAACGGTGCAGCCGACGGAGGAACCCACCGCGGAATCGGCTGAGGAAGGGACAGCCGACGCGACATCGCCCGCGGAAACGCCGGACGGGGGTGACCCCGGGGATCTGATCGTCACCGCGGTCGATGGCGCCGGTGCGCCGATCGCCGGAGCATGCTTCGAGCTGGTCCGGGGTGACGAGGTGATCGCCGATTCATGCGATGCGGACGATCCCTTTCCTGATAACGGGAACACCGGCTTCTTCGGAGTTCCATCGGGGACGTACACGCTTCGCCAGTCGCAGGTTCCGGAGGGCGCAACGCCGAGCGCAGAGCAGGAGGTCGAGATCGTCGCCGGGGAGGAGCGCCGGGTCAACGCCGTCGCGGGCGTACCGACCGTGGAATCCACGTCAGAACCCACCGAAGAGCCGACCCCGACCGCCCAGCCAACCGAGGAAGCGACGGCCGAACCGACAGGGACGCCCGAGCCGACTCCGACAGAGGAATCCGCCGACCTTGGGCCTCCGGGCTCCCTGATCGTCACACTCCAGGATGCCGGTGGAGCTCCCATCGGCGGCGCGTGCTTCGAGCTCATCCAGGGCGACGAGGTGATCGCCGATTCCTGTGACGCCGACGATGCGTTCCCCGACAACGGCCGCACCGGATTCTTCGGCGTCCCATCCGGCACGTTCACCCTCCGCCAGTCGCAGGTCCCGGACGGGTCCACGGCAATCGCGGAGGTTGAGGTCGTGGTGCCGGCCGGCGACGAGGCAAACGAGACCGTGCAGCCCGCTGCTGATGCCGGGTCACCGACGCAGACGGCCGAACCGACGGCGACGGAAGCAGAACCGGGGGCGGAGGGCACAGAGGAAACAGCGGTCCGGGTCGATGTGTCGGCGGTGAGCGCGGCCGGAGGACCGGTCTGCGTCGAACTGAACACCAGCGGCGGCATCGAGCTGGCCGAAGCGCCCGCCGCCTGCGACAACGGTGAGGGCGATGCCGATCCGGCCGGGGGCACGATCCTGATCGAGGATGTCCCGGCGGGCGAGTT
>JAUJMG010000476.1 GCA_030446955.1 Thermomicrobiales bacterium | reverse complement strand
GGCAACTTGGTCGAGTTCAACGTGCCGGTGATCATGAAGACGACCTCGGACGGTAGCAGCAAAGGAAACTTCCTCTACCTGCAGGCGAACGGTTCCAGCAGCAAGGACGCCATCCGGGACGCAATCGGAACGCCGGGCGGATGCGCCCAGCAGACGACGGACACTGGGGAGACGGCACCGGGAAACGCCATCGGCCCGCTCGACCAGGGACTAGAAGCCCGGGCTAAGCTCTGGAACGATCCCAGCAGCCCGGGCTACTGCCCAGACACCAAGCCAACCCTTGATGCAGACGGCAACGCGATCAACCCCTCTACCGGCGAGAAACTGACGCCCGAGAACTGCTACCGGGTGGTGCAGATTCCCCTGCTCGCGGGATCTTCGACCGACTACAACGGCCAAGGATCTGGGCAGATCGAGGGGTACCTAACGTTCTACATCTCCAATTGGTGCGGGCAACGCAGCAATCCCAGTGGTACGGCCGCCTCAGGCTGCCCAGCACCGGCCGGCACCACCCTACCGCCACTTCAATTCGGCGAACTCTGGGGCTACTACCTCCAGTACGACACCATCTCGGACGACCCGATCAGCTCCTACGACGGCTTCGGTACGAAGGTCGTGATTCTCGATCAGTAGGGCTCCGGCTCCCGGCAGCAGCTGGACGTCTTCAGTAGGAATGACCACGATACATCGGGGAGGCGGAACGGGCCGATTGGCTCGCTCCGCCTCCTCCGTCTCTGGGGGGAATTACCTACGGGTCCCCCAGGAAAGCGCTCATGCTTGGGGCCTAGGAGCTCCGTAGACTTGGAGACAGGACAGCGGGCGGGGTCTGACGTGAGGACTGGGCGCCGGACCGCCAGCCTCGGGCGTCGATCCCACGGCGACGCGCTTCCCGCAGTAGGCCCGCGGCGAGAACGGCCCGGGTAGACAGGATCGAAGGGGTAGGGTTGTGAAGAGATCGGGTAGCAATCGCACCATGTTACTGGCGATGATTGTCGCCGCCGCGGCCGCGGTTGCCGCGTACCTGGTCATGGGGTCCACCGGCAAGGAAGAGGAGTCCGGCAACGTCATACCGGCCCCGACCCAGGTGCCGACGACCGGGGTGCTCGTCGTCAAGGAGGACCTTGCCGCCTCCACCGTGCTCACGGAAGACATGGTTGAGGTCAAGCAGGTCGCTCTGGAAACCAAGAACGAGCGGGCGCTCACCAAGCCGGAGGATGCGGTGGGCAAGACCACCTCGGTGCCGCTCATGCGGGGCGAGCAGATTCTGAACACCCGCCTGGCAGCTGAACCGCTCCCCGGCGAGACATTCGTGAAGGAGCTGCCGCCTGGGAAGCGCGCCATCGCTATTAACTCTGACGAGGTTCGCGGGCTAGGCGGCCTAGTTCAGCCGGGTGATCACGTCGACGTGCTTGCCTACTACAAGGTCAGCGTCAAGGTGGTCAATGGCGAGGTAGTCGGTGTTTCCGCGCCCGAGGACGAGGACTCCGAGGATGAGGACTCCGATGAGGACAACGGAAGTCAGGACGATCAGGGGTCAGGGACCGCAGAGGATGCAGAGTGGGAGGAGAGCTTCTCCACCTTTATCGTCCAAAACGCGGAGGTCCTGGCCGTCTCGCAGGCGCTCACGCCCGATCAGCTCGGCGTGCAGGATGCCGCAGTCCCGACGCCGGTTCCCACCCCCGGCAGTGAGGATGGAACCGATGGGGAGGAGACTGAGGATCCGAATGACCCGCAGGCCCGTCCCTCCCAGAAGAGCGTGACGCTGGCCGTCACACCGGAAGAAGCGCAGCGCATTCTCCACGCGACCCAGGCCTCTGCCGACAAAGACAAGACGCGGGACGCGGGGCTCCGCCTCATCGTGCGTGCCCCCGGTGACACGTCGACCGTGGAACTCCTGCCGACCCAGCTCGGCACCATCCCGATCGGTCCGTTCCTCGGCAACATCAACTACGACATGCTCCCACACGACCTGATCATCACGGACGCGGAGTTCACCAAGCGGCTCCTCAACTCCGGCGAGATCCTGGAGTTCCGGGTCACCGTGAAGAACGTCTCCGACTACGACATCCGCTCCGGCAAGGACGCTCCACCGGAGTTCACCTACACGGAAGGTATGGCCTACGACGCGCTGGGCTTCTTCCCAGAGCCCGGAACCTATCGGATCGGGCTCAACGTGGCTGGCGCCTTCCCGAATCAGTTCCCGTACCGCTGGGGCCTGGGCCGTGACCTCAAGCCCGGCGAGTCGATGGATCTGGTGGGCTCGGTGCAACTCACGGAGGCGACAGCCAACACGCGATTCTGGCTCGGCGTGATTCAGGAGCCGAGCATGGTCACCCAGGACGGCGTTGCGGTGTCGGACGTGACGGTGATGGCCTCCTCGGCGCTCACGGTCAAGGACGCCAGGGCTCAACTCCGCAAGGATCCGAACTCCGCCGGCGAGGTGGTGCGGGATGTGAGCGAGGGCGCCGAACTTCAGGTGAAGGACGTTCGCAACGGCTGGTACCAGGTTGAAATCGACGGGCAGGAAGGCTGGATCCCGGCAGGGTCGATAGAAGCGGAGGCGGCCTCCGAAGACGGCAAGCCGACCACTCCCGAGGGAGACCCGGAACTGGTAGCGCAGCGGATCCGCGAGCGGTTCGATCCATGGAACAGGGAGAACGACTAATGAGCGGCACACCCACCAAGGTCCTGGTCGTCGACGACAACGAGAAGGTTCGCCAGCGCCTGATCGATCAACTCCGGTTCGAGGATGTCGAGATCGTTGGGGAAAGCATTCTCGGCGCGGCCGCCTTCACCTGGGCCGAGCACCTGAACGTCGACGTGGTCCTGGTCTCGATTGAGGAGCCGGTGGCGCGGGCGCTGCGCACCGTAGAGTCCCTGGCGGTCGGGGCGCGCACCTGGCCGGTGATCGGGCTCTCTTCCCTGGGCGACCGGGAGACAATGCGTAAGGCGATGGTCGCCGGGGTGCGGGACTTTCTCCCCGCCTCGGCCTCCGCTGAAGAGATTCGCCGGGCCATCGTCACCGTCCACGAGGTCGAGACGACACGGCGCACCGCGCTGACCAAGGGCGAAGGGATCACCCGGCTCGGCACCATCGTGACGGTCTTCGGCGTCAAGGGCGGCATCGGCAAGTCGACCGTCTCCAGCAACATGGCGGTGTCGCTGGCGCAGGAGACGAAGCAGCACGTCGCGATGCTGGACCTGGACCTGCAATTCGGCGACGCGGCAGTGATGCTCGACATCGTGCCCTCGCAGACGATTGAGGACGCGGCCAAAGAGGTGGACCGGATGGACCCGCAGCTGATCAGCGGGTATTTGGAGGACCACCCCTCCCGCCTGAGGCTCCTGGCTGCCCCCCCAACGCCGGAAGGAGCGGAGCAGATCTCGCCCGAGCAGGTCGGGCAGGTGCTGGAGGCGCTGGCTTCAACGAACGACTACGTGGTGGTTGACACCGCCGCGCAGTTTGACCCGGCGACCGTGGTCGCGCTGGACCTGGCCACGATCGTGCTGCTGGTGGTGGTACCGGAGGTGCCCTGCATCCGCCGCACCAAGG
>JAUJMG010000475.1:1941-3568 GCA_030446955.1 Thermomicrobiales bacterium | reverse complement strand
GCCCCCTCGCTGGACGTGGTGAAGGGACGCGGCGGCGCGCTGCTGCACGAGAAGCTGGTGGCACTGGCCTGTGACCGATATCTGATCGTTGCCGCGGTTGAGAAGCTGGTCGGTCAACTTGGTACCCGGATGCCGCTCCCCGTGGAAGTGGTTCCCTTCGGCTGGCCCCTGACCGCCGCGCGCCTCCGTGACCTCGGCCTTGACCCAACCTTACGCCAGAGCAATGCTCCCGGTGCCGATCCGGCTCCGTTTGTCTCCGACGGCGGCCATTACGTGCTCGACTGCGTCACGGCCCCGATCGCTGACCCTTCCAGCCTCGCGCGTGACCTGAAGGGGACCCCCGGCGTGGTCGATCACGGTCTCTTTGTCGGCTTCGCGGACCGCGTCTTGGTTGTTGACGGCGAAGGCAACTCGCGAATCATGGACCGGCCGTCTACCTGATCTTCGTGATCGGCCCGATCTTCCGTTTGACCGCGTCGGCCATCGACTCCAGAAGGTGGGGCCGCAGGTGCTGCCGGCCTGCGAGGAGCAAGACAGGCTATTCCTCCGGTTTCGTGAGATGCTTGAGGTGGCTGAGGATGGCGTCGATGGTGGCGCCAGTTTCCGGATTGACTTCGATCCGGTAGACGCGGTTGGTGCGGGTAGAAAGGTAGATCACGCCGAGGATGCGTGCGGGACCCGGGTCCTTGGCGCTGAGCCAGGGACGGTCGTAGACAGCGACGGCGGCAATCTTGTCGTCGTAGACGCCACCGGCCTCGACATCTTCATGCAGAGTCCGCCGGCCAAGTTGGTACAGGAGCGCCGGGCTGATCGGGATATCCACGGCGTAGAGCCTGGGTGTCTGAGGCAGGGGCTCGGCGTCGACCGGCCGTGTCGGGGTCGGTTCTGGTGATGCGTCCCTCAAAGCCATGTCGCTCGGCACTCGGCCATCAATAGACTCCGAGAACGACACGTGTCAGCGTGCCAGTAGTGGGTCGGTGGAGGTGAGCTTCGCTAAACGGCTCACCTCGTTCGAACCTCGCTGGATAAGCGACGGTGTCACCTGGACGAGACGGGACCGTGCGACGAGTATAGCGCCACACGGTCCCGTGGACGGGAACCATGGAAATCGGCGGTCTCCCGGGCGGGCCGTTTATCCGCGGTCGTCGTCGCCGCGGACATCACGTGCCGGTCGGTTGTGGGAGCGATCAAACGCCCGCCCGCCAGCGCCCGGCTGGCGCCCACCATCCCCCTGGTTGGGACCGGCTGAATAGCCGTGGCCGTCGCCGCGGGAACCGAAGCCACCGCCGCGGGCGCCTTCTTCCCGTCGGAAGCGGAAGCGGGGTGGGCCGGAGCGATCGGGCCCACCCTCCGCTCGGTCGAAGCGGCGGGGGAACCCGCCGCGGGCGTCGTCGCGGTCGCGGTTGAACCGGGGCGGACCGGGTCGATCTTCGCGGCGGGGCGGGGAGCCCTGGAAGCCGTCGCGGGGACCGCGGAAGCCGCCGCGATCACCCCGGAACCCGTCACGATCCCCACGGAACCCGCCGCGGTCACCTTGGTAACCGCCACGACCGCCCTGGGCTCCGCCGCCGTCCTCGCGGGCGGGGCGTCCGCCGCCGGGCTGGGCAACCTCCGCGTTGACCGGCCG
>JAUJMG010000475.1:0-1841 GCA_030446955.1 Thermomicrobiales bacterium | reverse complement strand
GCGTAGAGCTTGAGGATCGCGGCGGCGACCTCCATCGTGTCGCGGTCGTCGGCCAAATCCTCGATGGTGTCCAGGTAGGGCGCGATCGCGTCCTGATCCTTGAGCACCTCCAGGATGTGCTCCTTCATTACCTCGCGGCGGCGCTCGGCAACATCGGCGGCGGTCGGAAGGCGGCGGGCTTCGATGCGGGCGCGGACGATCCGCTCAATCTGGCGCAGCCAGCGGTTCTCCTTGGGGGTGATCAGGGTGATCGCCTCGCCCGACTTGCCGGCGCGACCAGTACGGCCGATGCGGTGAACGTAAGCCTCGGCGCTTTCCGGAATGTCGTAGTTGACGACGTGGGAGACGTCCGGGATGTCGAGACCGCGGGCCGCGACATCGGTCGCGATCAGGACATCGGCCTGGCCACCCCGGAAGCGGCGCATCACGCGGTCACGCTGGGCCTGCGAGAGGTCGCCGTGGAGCGTCTCGACCGCGTAGCCGCGTGCCATCAGGGCCTCGCCGAGTTCGTCCACGCCGTGCTTGGTGCGGCAGAAGATCATGGCAGAGCTGGGCTGCTCGGCGTCCAGAATCCGGGTCAGCGCGTCCACCTTGCGCGGCCGGGGCACCTCGAAGTAGCTCTGCCGGATCTCCGGGACCGTCATCTCCTTGCCGGCAATGCGGATGGTTTCCGGGTCTCGCATGTGCCTGCGGGCGAGGTCCACGATCCGAGGCGGCATGGTGGCGGAGAAGAGGGCGGTCTGGCGCTCCTGGGGCACCTGCTCGAGGATCCACTCGATGTCCTCGATGAAGCCCATGTCCAGCATTTCGTCGGCTTCGTCGAGGACGAAGTAGCGGGCTGACTCGAGGTTCAGGGTGCCGCGGCGCATGTGGTCCATCACGCGGCCCGGCGTGCCGACTACGATCTGGACGCCGCGCTGGAGGCCACGGAACTGGCGCTCGTAGGGCTGGCCGCCGTAGATCGGCAGCGTTTCGACCTCCTTGTGGCGGCCGTACTTGTGGAGTGCCTCGGCGACCTGAATTGCCAGCTCGCGGGTTGGGCAGAGGATCAGCGCCTGGACCCGGCGGTTGCGCGGGTCGATGGTCTCGATGATTGGGAGGCCGAAGGCGGCCGTTTTACCAGAACCCGTCTGGGCCTGCGCGATCACGTCCCGTCCTTCGAGAAGGACCGGGATGGTGCGCATCTGGATCGGCGAGGGTTCCTCGTAGCCGACGTCCTTGATGCTCTTGAGCAGGGCACCGCTCAGCCCGAGGTCCTCGAAGCTGGGGGCGATCTCCTCGTCGTCGGCCGATCCCGTGGCCGCGACTGGCGCGCTGGGAGCTGGTCGGGTGTCACCTCGGTCGGTAGTGCGGTCGCGCTCAGCGCGGGGGCCGCGATCGGGTCGGGCGTCGCGGTCCGAGCGAGAGGATGTGGCTGGACGGCTCACCGATTCCTGCTCGCCGGCCTCGGTCCGCGCGTTGCCGTTGCCGGCACCGGCGGCAAGCGGGGCGCCAGAGGGCCGGAACTCCTCATCGGAGTATGGCGCGGCGTTCCGCGAGGTGGTGGGATCCGGATCGTTCGCTGCCTGATCCGCCACGGCCCGGAGTGGGGCCTCGTCGGCAGGTGCCTCGGGGAGGCGGGTCTCTTCTGCGAGAGGGATGTCTTCGGACACCACCCCGGCGTCCCAAGTCTCAAGCAGGTTTGGGTTCTGTGCACCGTCCTCCGACTGCTCGTTCGCCGCAGGGCGGGCATCGGTGGGGTTATTGCTAGACATTGCGGTGTACCTCGTTTCGTCGTTGGGCGTCGCGCGAAGTCGAGCCGACGACGGAGGTCGAACCGACGAGATGGCGACGCGCTTCCC
>JAUJMG010000474.1:1359-3570 GCA_030446955.1 Thermomicrobiales bacterium | reverse complement strand
CAGGGCGAGGAGTCGCTACGAGACCGGCGATGCGATCGGGGTTGCCGCCGGAACGGGAAGAAGATCGGTCGTATAGGCGCGGGAAACGTCAAGGTCGGCCGCGATGAGGCCCCGCTGAACCATCCAGGCAGCGTAGGCGTCCCAGCGGGCCGGGGTCTGGATGCCGAAGACGGGCACCTCGTCCGTCCAGACCGGCGCCAGCAGCGCCAACCCCTGGGTCTCGACGGCCCGGTCCAGGTCCGGACTCGCAGCGGCGAGCGCGTCCAGCGCCGCTTCCTGCTCCGCGGCTGCCTCCGCGTAGCCGCGCTGCGCGGCCCGCAGGAACGCCGTCACCATCTCCGGCCGCTCCGTGACCGTCTCCTCACTCGCGGTCAAGACCAGCTCGTAGTAGTCCGGCACGCCCCACTCCTCGACCCGGAGCACGTCCACCGGGTACCCCTCCCGCTCGGCAAGGATCGTCTCGTGGGTCCAATAGGCGCCCATCACGGCCGCCGCCCGGCCGGAGATGGCCGCCGGGACGAGGTCGTAGCCAACGTTGACGAGATTCACATCCTCAAGCCGGGCACCGTCCGCTTCCAACATGGTCGCCAGGAATGCTTCCTGGCTTGGGATGCCCGGGTACCCCACCGTCTTGCCGACCAGGTCTTTGGGTCGGGTGATGTTCTGGGTTTGTGTTGCCATCACGCCGAGCAGCGGGTGCTGGACCAGCGCGGCGACGGAAACGACCGGCACCCCCGCGGCTCGCTGCAGCAGCAGATCGGTCTGGTAGGAGATACCGAACGTGTCTTTGCCGGCTCCGACGGTCTGCAGCACCGTGGTCGGATCAGCCGGGGTGTACAGCTCGACGTCCAGCCCTTCTGCCGCGAAGTAGCCGCGAGCCTGGGCCAGATAGAGCCCGGCGTGGTTGGCGTTCGGATACCAGTCCAGCGCCACCGTCACCTTGGTCCGCCCCTGCGCGAACGCGGCCCCTCGTGACCCTACCTCGGCACCAGCCGCGCCAAGCACGAGGACTGCCAGCAGGACCAGCAGAGCCAATCCCCTCACGCCATTCTTTCGCCGGTCGATGGTCCGCCACATTGCGCTCCCCTTTCGTGGTTGCCCGCTCGTCTCGCGGACAACAAAAACGCACCGTCGAGCGGCGACGGTGCGCGGGGGGCTGGGCGCGAACATCATCCCTGCGCGGGCATTACCCCGATCAGGTTCGACGGTCGGTGGCAGGATCGGCCACCCTCTCAGCCCGGCTCCCCGAGCTCCCGTTACGGCGCTCTTCGGTTGTCGCCTGGAGGGTACGCAGCCGCCGCTGGGCCTGTCAAGCGCGTAAAGACGAACTCAGAGGGTCCGCCCGGTAGGAAGGCCGGGCAAATAATCCGGCCAGCACGAACTCCAATTGCCATTTGGGCGCCTGCAACCCGCGTGGGAGCACTTCCAGTCCTCAACTTGAGGTAACCGCCATGGGGTGGGCGCCCCGAAATGGCTAGGTGAAGAAGCCCATATCCTAGAGTTTTCCGCAACGCTACGATCCGCCCCGACGGGAAAACGGATGGTTGGGGCAGCCCCGTCCCCGCTGCACAAGGAACCCCCGGATGCCCGTCGGGCGTCTCGGGGGTTCCTGGGTTAAGGGACCGCGGAACGCGGATGGTACCGGAAGGGGGCGCATCAGTTCTGCCGGTGCCTCACGGTGCACGTCTGAGCGTGGCCTCCGGGAAGGTCCTCCAACCCTAAGCCAGCCCGCATCGTGCGGAAAGAGGACAACTTCAATGTTTCACACGCTTGCCCTTCTGACCGCATCCATGTAGCCTCGGCTTCACTTTGAGGGTCGATCTCGCACCGCGTCGCTACGAGGTCTTGAAGTGACGAGCAGCATGTCCCGATCCGACCATGCGGCCCTCGCGTCCCACATCGAAGCCCGCGCCGATGCCCTCGCGGCGCGGGCGTTTGCGCGAATGTACGAGAACCCCTTCTGGGACGCGCGATTCGGTGAGCGCGGCCGGCGCTTCGCGGCTCAGGACCAGCATCATCACCTGAGGTATCTCATCATTGCTCTCCGAATCGGCGGGCCAGGCACCCTGGCATGGTACGCCCGCTGGCTCCAAACCGTTCTCACGAGCAGGGGCATGTGCTCCCGCCACCTGCACGAGAATTTTGCCAGGCTGGCCGAAGCGATCGTCGCAGAGGGCATCGAGGAGCCGGATCCGGCCCTGGCGTACTTGC
>JAUJMG010000474.1:0-1259 GCA_030446955.1 Thermomicrobiales bacterium | reverse complement strand
ATGCCCTTCCTATGGACATCCCGTGATGGTCGTCATGTCGCGCAGCCGCATCATCAGCGGCAACTCCGACGCCGTCGTTGACCGGTACCGGCGACACCGTCGCGCCGCCGAGACCTTGCTCGGATGCCCCGATGTCGAGGTTCTGCGCCATCTGGAGTGGCCGGACGAGTTCGTCGCGGTGACGCGGTGGGCCGACGAGGCGGCCTACGCGATCTACCACCGGCACCCGGCCTTCAGAGAGACGCACGCCCGGATTGGGGCGATCCCAGGGAGGCTGCGGATCGCCCTCGACGAGCGGGCGGTCGATTCGTACGAGGTCCTCTCGTGAGCGGCCCGTTCCCGTTCGCGTCGCTTACTGCTGAGGTCGAGGCGTGGATCGTCCCCGCCCTCGCGTTGACTCCCATCGCCTTACCCCCGGACCTCGCTGCCGCGACGGGAAGCTGGAAGGGCGCGCCGGTGACGATCTCGACGCGGGCCTACCAGGGTGGCCCCATCCGCTTCGCCCGCTTCGTCCGGCTCGTCGGCGCCGACCTGGAGATCGGCAACCTGCTCTGCCTGCCGGACCCCTCCTACCCGCTCCCCATTTTTGGGGCGGATCTGGTCGGCCTGCCCCGCGCGACTGCCATGCTCGCCGCCGATCTCTCCCCGACGCTGCCGCCCGGCCCCGATCGCGACCGCCAGCTCGAGCCGTTGGCCCGCTGTCAGGCCGCCCATCCCCCCTTGCCCCCGGGCGGCCCGCTGCCGGCCTGGTGCCTCGACTGGTTCTCGCCCCATGCGCTCTACACCCGGGTGACACCCGAACAACTCCCGGCGGCGGTGGCCGCCTTCTGGGATCTCCCGCGCTGCTTCGTCGAGGTCGCGCGCCACACCCCTCTCCGGCCCGATATGGCCTTCGAGGTCGCGCGCCGGCAGGACGGTTACGTCGCCGCCCACCGCACCGACGACAAGGGCCTTGGGCTCCTGGCCAGGATGTTCGGCGCTCCCTGGGCGGATCGCTTCCTGGCGGAAGTGCTCTTCCCCCCGCTGCCCGCCTAGAGTCGCGCCCTCGGGACCAGCAGCCACAGCGCAAACTTCGCCGTCGAGCGACCTTCCCCTATCGCCCGTCCGGGCTCTCCGCGACATAGGTCTGGATCTCCTCAGAGACCAAGAACAGGGCGTCCGCGATCTTGGCGACCGCCGGCACCAACCGCGCCTGCTCCTCCGGGTCATTCCACGATTGGAGGAAGGCCTCGTAGGTCGCCCACCAGGACTCGGTCACA
>JAUJMG010000006.1:31059-32821 GCA_030446955.1 Thermomicrobiales bacterium | reverse complement strand
GGTAGTGCGGGTAGATGACCGGAAAGAGCATGGACAGCAGCAGAACGATCAGGGCCGGGATCGGAAAAAGGCGGTCGGGGCGACGCTGGATGTAGCCCATGAACCGGGACCAGTGGGACGAGTATGGCGGGGGGGGGCGTGCTGCCTTCGGCAGCACGCCCGTACCGGTTGATGCTTCTCGGCGTCCGGGCGTCGCCATGGCCTACCCGGACGCTGCGATGATGTTCTTGACGTCGTTGTTCGCTTTTTCCGCCGCCGCCTGGACATCCTTGCCCTGGATCGCGGCGATGATCACCGGGCCGATGGCGTCACGCACCTCTGCCACCTGCACCACTGGTGGGTTGTACGAGTGCTTGCTGAGCGCGATGGACTCTTGCTGGACCTGGTCAAACTGCTTATTGCTCCCAGCAGTGTAGGTTGGGTCGGTCCAGGTGGAGGTCCGTGCCACCGGCACGCCCTTCTGGAGCAGCACGAGCGTTTGCGGCTTGCTGGTGGCCCACTGGACGAAGTACCACGCTGCGTCTTTGTGCTTCGACTGGGACGAGATCGAAAGACCCCAGACAAAGGAGGCCGGGTCGTGGGCGACGGGTCCCCTTGGCAGCACGGCGTAGCCGACCTTTCCTGCCACCTGTGATTTGGACGGGTCTTCCACGTTGACCTTGAAAACGGAGGCGTCGACGAACATCGCGAGATTGCCCTGCTGGAACAGCGCGACGTTCTCGGGCCAGGAGTTGTTCTCGGCGCCCCGCGGGCCGAAGTTCCGGGCAAGGTCGCCGTAATACTGGAACGCTGAGATCGCTTCCGGCGTCGTAAGCGTCGGGTTTTTGTTCTCGTCCAGCCCGTCGCCTCCGAAGCCGTAGAGGAACGAGCTGAACATAGATGTCGCGGCGGCTCCCTTACCACGGAGGCCGATACCCGACATGCGCTGGTCCGGGGCATGAAGCGCTTCTGCCGCGGCCCTGAGGTCGTCGAACGTCGCTGGAGGCTCGATGCCTTTTTCCTGGAACAGGTCGGTGCGGTAGAAGAGGATCTCCGACTCAAGTTGAACCGGTAGCCCGATCAACTGGCCGTTGACGGTCTCGATCTGGATCGTCGCCGGCTGGAAGTCGGCGAAATCGAAGTCGGGGGCGGTACGGGCGGGGTCGTTGACGTAGGCATCGAGTGGCTCATACCAACCGGCTTGCGAGTACTTCAGCCCCTCCTAGGCGGGGGCAGACATCATGACGTCAACGCTGCCTGTGCCTTGCGACAGCTCGGTCGTCAGCTTCTGGCGGAACTGCGTCTCCGGCAGGTCCTCTTCGACCACCTTGATGCCGGTCAAATCCTGAAAGTCGCCAAGCCGCGGCTTGATGGTGTCCGTCCAGGGGTGAGCGTTCGCGAGAAGCCGGATTTGAGTTCCCTCATACTTTCGCCAGTCGAATCCACCCTGGGCCGAGGGGATGACGGACGGGGTCGCTTCCGCCGCTTGCCTTCGCCCAGCGAGGAGGAGACCAGCCGTGCCAAGTGCGCCTCCGACGAACTCGCGTCGAGTTGGTCCTGAGCGACGGTCACGCTGACGGTGATCTGTCCTGTCAGTCACGTGGGATCCCTCCAATCTATCTCTGCGAATCCGGGGACCTATCCCCAGTTCAGTCCCATCACGAGTCAATCGAGCGGCGTCGCGGTAGGAAGGTCTCGGAGATGCTTAGCGGCTCCTCGACCCAGCCGATATCGGCTTCTCGGTCCCATGAGTGCAAGAAACGGCCAATTCGCCGACCCAGCC
>JAUJMG010000006.1:19920-30959 GCA_030446955.1 Thermomicrobiales bacterium | reverse complement strand
CCACACCTCGGAATCTGTTCCGCAAGGTCGATACCGCGAACGGGGTCGCTCCGAAGGATTGGGGCTGCGGAGGGGTGAAAGGTTGAAGGCCGTCGGATGACGGCCGTATCGAATCGCAGGAGAGAGAATGGGAGCGCAGGCTGGAATTGGGGATGCGGTACCGCGCTGCAGGACGGACGATGGCTACTTCTCGACTGCCTTGCTTCGTCCGTGGACCCGGCGGCTCCTATCCTTTCAAGAGCGACTCACCACCGTCGATCCACATTTCCGTGCCGGTGATGTGCTCGGCGGCGTCTGATACGAGGAAGAGGATCAACTGGGCTACCTGGTCCGAGGTGCCCGGCTCACCTCGTAGAGGGTGCCATCCCTCAGGGAACTCGACGGGGATCCGTGCTTGGTCGAGGTGGCGCGGGTTGGTCGTCTCATTGATGCGCGTGTCGATCGCGCCCGGGCAGATCACGTTGACACGGACACGGTCCCGGGCCAGTTCAAGCGCCGCCATCTTGGCAAAGGCAACCTGGCCGGCCTTGGAGGAGGAGTAGGCGGTTGCGCCCGTATTGCTGAAGTTGCGGGTGCCGTTGACCGACGAGGTGATAACGACCGCGCCCCCTTGCCGTTTGAGATAGGGCACCGCGTACTTGACGGTGAGAAAGGTTCCGGTGAGGTTGGCGCGCAGGGTCCGGTCCCATTCTTCCGGTTCAAGATCCTCCAGCGGTGCCCAGACCCCGTTGATGCCGGCATTGGCGACGACGATATCGAGCCGGCCCCAGTGCTCGACGATCTGGTGAACGGCTGCCTCCATCTGAACCGGCTCTGCCACGTCCGCGACGAGAGCAAGCGCCTGGCCGCCCTCCTGCTCTACGACAGTGGCCGTTGCCTGGAGGCGGGCCTCTGTCTTCCCGAGGACGCCGACTTGAACACCTTGTCGTGCGAGGAGACGCGCGGCTGAGGCACCGATCCCAGAACCAGCTCCCGTCACGAGCGCCACTTTGCCAGCCAGCGTCATCTGGTCTGGCTCCTACCAGGTCACGGCGATGTCGGCGCTCTTGATCGGAGGAGTCAACGTGGACATCGTCCCCTGCTCGACACGAACCGGGAGTTGCTGACCAGCGAGGGTTGGGCGGCTCCGCAGAGGCACCCCCACGAGTTGGAGCGAATAGCGCCGCCGCACGCTCCCCTCAATGGAGAACGTGGCCGATGTCTCTGTCGCGTGCACTGCGAGCCGGGTCGTCGAGCCATCTGCCTCGGGTAGCACGAGCTCCGTATCACCGGAGGGGGCGCAGCGAATTGTGAGTGGGTCGAGTGGATCATCGTCGACGCGACGCATAGGAGGTCCCATCGGAAGCAAGCAACCGCGACGGACGAAGAGGGGAAGCTGGTCAAGGGGGACGTCGCGGGAGACGTATCGTCCACCACTCAGCAGTTCCCCGCTCCAGAAGTCGACCCACTCGCCCTCGGGGAGGTAGACCGAGTGGGCCACCGGTTTCAGTTGGTCGCTGAACACCGGTGAGACGAGCAGGGACCCCCCAAGGAGGTACTGATCGTCGATTCCCCATGCCAGGCGGTCGTGCGGGAACTCCAGCACAAGGGGACGGAGCATGGGAAGACCGTTACGGTGCGCTTCCCACGCGACGGAGAACAGGTAAGGCAGTAACCGGTAGCGAAGCTGCGCGTACTCGCGAAAGATCCGGAGCGCCTCGTCACCGAAGTGCCATGGCTCGCGTGGGGTCGTCCCATGGAACCGGGCGAGCGGGGACAGGAGGCCACACTGTGCCCAGCGGATGTAGAGGCCGGGGGAGGGAGGCGGACCGAAGAAGCCCCCGATGTCGTGCGTCCAAACGCCAGGGGCCGACAGAGCCCAGTTGAGCCCGCCCCGAAGGCTTGCCGCGAAGCCCTCAACTGTCGCAGGCGGGTCCCCGCCCCACTGGGCCGGGTAGCGCTGTGAACCTGCCCATCCTGACCTTCCCCAGACGAACCCGGCTCCGCCATGGGAGGCCGCGGTGGCTTCCCAGACGGTCCGGTTGTAGAGAAGCGGGTAGAGATTGCGTAGCTGCCGGCCACTCAGTCCATTTGCGGCTTGGGCGTTGACAGGTACCCCCTCCCCGAAGTCGGTCTTGAACGCAGCGATGCCCATGTCGAGCAAGGCAGCGTGCAGGTTCTTCCACCACGCAGCAGCCGCCGGGTTCGTGAAGTCGACGATGCCGCGGCGAAGGTCGGGACGGAATGCCCCGTCGATCATGGTGACCGGCTCTCCATCCGCCTGGTGAAGCAGATACCCCTTCGCTCGAGCCTCACTATGGAGCGCTGTTCCCTCCGCGAGGTAAGGCACCTCCCACAAGCAGACGTTGACGCCCTTCTCCGCGAGCGCGCGAACCATCCCCGGCGGGTCGGGAAAGGCCGTGTGGTCCCATTCAAAGTCGCAATTCAGTGCCGGCGTGCGGAGCCAGGCGGGATCGAGATTGACCACGTCAACCGGAATCTCTTCCTCGTCGAGACGTGCGACGACCTTTTCAACCTCGTCCCTCGTCTCGTAGCGGCACCGCGAGGCCCATAACCCGAACGCCCAGCGGGGCGGCATGGGACACCTTCCCGTAAGGGCGGTGTAGTCGGCGAGGATGGTCTTGAGATCCGGGCCGAGGAAGATGAAGAGGTCGAGACCCTCGTCCTCGACGTTCATCGTGCAGCTGGAACCTGAGGTTGCGCCCAGGTCTGCCTGGACGGGCGCGATCGTATGAGCGAAGACGGCGTAGCGGGCGCTGGAGAAGATGATGGGACAGCCTTTGTAGGAGGACCTGGTCGTGGTCCCCCAAGCGTCGGTTGCCCACAGCGCAACGTTTCGGCCTCGCTGATTGAACGCGGCGAACCGTTCACCGAGTCCGTAAAGACGCTCAGACCGGGAGACGGTCCAGCCGATGGTGGAGCTTGGAGCTAGCGCCCCGTCGATGACGGCAAGAGGAAGCGTCACCGGCTGCCCGAATACATTGCGGTCAAGTCCGGCCAGCGTAAAGGGAGGTCCGTCCGGGCGTTCAATCCGGAGTGCAAACGGATCTGCTTCGAGGGTCACGGTGAGGTCGCCGCCGGCCACTACCCGGTTGGCATCACCCTCTTGAATGGACAGCGGAAGGCCAGGGGGATCTGGCTCGAGGAGGATATCGGAGGTTCGAGTGGTTGGGCGGCCGAGGCGTAGGCGAACAGTTCGGGGCGAGACGATTTGGAGTTTCAACGGAAGGACGCGACTTTCCCGGATGAGGTCATGATCCAGGCGAGGCTGATTGGGTGTTCGTGTTGGGGTAGCGTCGTCCGTCACGGTTACCAGGCGATCGCCGTAGGCGACGCGGGCAAAGGCCGTTGCCACGATATCGCCCTCTAAGCAGGTCGCACCGACTGTGAGGCCGGCCCGCTGCATGCGGCGGGCCACGTGACCAGTCGTCAGTTGGACAGTCATCGAGCGGCTTTCCGCATCAACCCTTCACCGCTCCCGCCGTCAAACCCGCGATGATACGCCGTTGGAACAGAAGCACCAGCACGACGAGTGGCAGCGTTGAGACGATCGCAGCAGCCGCAATCTCCCCCCACGGTGTGGCGGCGGCGATATCGGCACCCTCGAACTGGGCGATCGCAACCGGGGCAGTGTACTGATCCTGGACGCTGATGAACGTGCGGGCGAAGAGAAACTCGTTCCACGCAGCGATGAAGAGCAGGATCGCGGTGGTGAAGACGCCCGGTGCAGCGAGAGGGGCGATGATTTGGGTGAAGACCTGCATGCGGGAGGCGCCATCCACGCGACCTGCTTCCTCAAGTTCCACCGGCAGGTCCCGGAAGAATGCGTTGAGGGTCCAGATGCAGATGGGCAGCGTGAAGGTGACGTTCGGCAGAATCAGGGCAAGTTTGTTGTTGATCAACCCCCAGTCGCTGAACTGGAGATAGAGCGGGCTGATGATGGCGATGCCGGGGAACATTGCCACCGCGAGCACGAGCGCCAGCACAAAGCTCCGGCCTGGGAACCGAAGCCGAGCCACCGCGTACGCGCAAAGGGAGCCGACCGCCAGTGAGATGGCGGTCGCGCTGGCAGCCACGATGGCGCTGTTGAGCAGGGCGCGAGTGAAACGCGGTAGCGTCAGCACCTTCTCCCAGTTGGCGAGATCCAGCGGTTGGGGTAGGTAGGTGGTCGGGGACCGGTAGATTGCCAACGGGGCTTTCAGGGAGGTGATGAACGTCCAGACGAAGGGCAGGAGACAGAAGAGGACGACAAGGATCACGAGCGCGTAGGTGGGCACGTGATGCAGGATGCCCAACACACCGGCCCGCGCTCCCGAGCGCACGCGCACTTGCTCTCGCGAGGCCATTTGGTCGAGTGGAGCCGCCGCTCTCATTGGCTGCCTGCCCCACCGACCGGCGCCCCGAGGACTTTAATGAAGACGAAGCTGATGAGTAGGACGGTCAAAAAGGTGGAGACCGCCAAGGCGGACCCGAAACCGAAGGAGAGGTTCTGGAAGAGGGTACGGTAGGTGTAGAGCGTCAATGTTTCCGTCTCCCTTCCTGGCCCCCCGCCGGTTAGCACCACGGGGAGATCGAACATCCGGGCGACATCGATCAGCCGGAAGAGCAGCGCTACCAAGATCGTCGGCTTGAGGAGCGGCAGGGTGATTCGCCAGAAGCTTTGCCAAGCCGTGGCGCCATCCAGGGCCGAGGCCTCGTGCAGGTCGTGGGGAATCAGTTGAAGCCCGGCTAGGAGGAGGAGTGCCACAAAGGGCGTTGTCTTCCAGATGTCCGCGCCAATCATGGCCCAGATGGCGAAGGTTGGGCTGATGGTCCAGGGCTTATATGCCTCGATGAGCCCGAGGTCACTGAGGACGCGATTGAAGATGCCATATTCGGTCTGATAGATGAGCAGCCACATCTTGGCCACGACCACTGTCGTCAGCGCCCACGGCACGAGGACGGACGCCCTCACCAGGCCACGACCGCGGATTGACCGATTCATCGCCAGGGCCACCAGCATGCCCAGCACGAGTTCTGCCGCCAGCGAAACCGCAGCGATGGTGCCGGTCACGCGGAGTGCGTTGTGGAACCGATCGTCCTGGAGGATGGTCCGATAGTTCTCGAGTCCCTCAAAGGTGCGCGGCGTGTTGGCGAACCGGAGGTTGATTCGCCACAAGCTTAACCAGAAGGCGCGGCCGAGGGGCACAAACGCGACGAGAACGATCGTGAGGATGGCAGGAAGGACAAGCCAGAGGCCAAAGATGGCTTCCGACCCCTCCTGTGATGACCACCTGCCGCGTCCGCGACGCCGAGCTACCTCCGCGCCGACCGGAGCCACGATAGGTCCCGAGCTGGACATGATCCCTCCGCACTATGGGTAACGAGGGGAGGGGGCGGCCGCATCCTTGGGTGCGGCCGCGATAGGTTTACATCGCGAGAATTTGCTCGATCTGCTCCGCCATGTCTGCCACGGCCTGCTCGGGATTCTTCTGGCGGGTCATCGCGGCGCCAAAGTTCGGCTGCAGCGCATCCGCCGACATCTGACTGTAGAAGGGCGTGACCGGACGGGGCTTGAGCGCCTCGAAGGCGGACCGTAGCGTGTCGACGTAGGGGTACTTGGCCTTGACCTGAGGATCATCCAAGACCGCCGACCGGGTCGGGAGGCTGCCGGCAATACCGAGCAAGCGTTCGGTCTGACGCTCCCGAGAAGTCAAGAATTTGATTGCCTCGGCCGACTCATTAGGATACCGCGAGAACTTCGAGATACCGAGATTCCAGGTGCCGAGGCACCCTGGTCCCGGCTGCTGGCCGTTCTGAGACGGGAGCGCGACGACATCCCACTTGCCCCGCACCTGAGAGGTCTCCGCCTCCATCAATGGAGCCGCCGTCATCCACATGCGCAGGAACGCTGCCCGCCCCTCGACGAACACATTCTGCGCGTCGGAGAACGTGGCCATGGTGAGGCAGGCCTCGGGAGAGATCTTGGCGTTGTAGATATAGTCGACGAGTCGCTGAAGAGAGTCCTTTGCCGCGGTGCCCTCGTTCAGTACCACGTTCCCCTCAGCGTCCAGAATATCGCCGCCGTACCCCCACAAATACTCCAGCCAGCTAATCAGGCCACCCTCGGTTTGGGCCGCTTGGAAGATGTAGCCTGACAACTCGGGTGTCTGCAGTTGGGCGGCCGCTGCCTGAAGCTCGTCGTACGTCTTCGGCGGCTGGAGCCCGGCGCCTTCGAGCAAATCCTTGCGATAGAAGAGACCGGGGCCGTTGTTATACCAGGGAACACCGTAGAGCTGATCTTCGTACGTCGCGGCTTGGATCGTCCCTGAGAAGAAGGCGCTCCGCTCTTCCGGCGGTAGCAGATCCTCCACCGGGATGGTCCAGCCGGCGGCGGCGAACTCCGGGACGAACGGCACGTCCATGGAAATCAGGTCGGCGGATGGGTCCTGCGCGGTGGCGATGGTGACGAACTTGTCGTGGAGATCGCTGGTCGTGGCGCCCTGTTCCTGGTAGCTGATCTGGATGTTGGGGTTCTGCGCGTTGAAGGCGTCCACCTGCTGCTGTGAAAAGCCGGAGGGGTCGCGGCTAGCAAACCAGTTGAGTGTGACCGGACTGGATTGGCGAGCGGCCGCACGGGCACTGGTACCCGTCCGCGACAGCACCGCGCCGAGAGCTGACGCCGAGAGTCCCAGTGCGGTCGCTCGCCGCAGAACCTGGCGCCGAGAATAGCGGAGCGTGGCGGCTTCGCGGACGAGTGCTTCGATTCGTTCGTCGGTCACTGAGTGTCCTCCTTGACACAAGGGGAGCAGGCAGGCCGGACCCCAGATAGGATGGACCCGGCGAGCGTGACGCTCCACTGTACGACTTCCCGGCAACGCTGGCGGGGATGGGGCGGATGTCGACCCGATGCTGATCGAGCAGAACCGCGGATGATAACGGACGACCTCCTCTCGTTGTCCCGAGCACGTCTCGGGGCATGACGCCATTCTGATTGACGTGCTAAGGTCGTCACCCTACTGATTGATCCCGATGCTGTCAACTAGGCGCGCTGATGCCGCCCAGTGTTGACCTAGGTATGCCGGAACCGGTGGCCTGGGAGTGTGGCAAGGGCCACAAGCCGGTCCGTCTTGTCTACAGGCGGAGCGAGAAATGCGATCGATGGAGGCGGCCATGCAAAGCTTTCTCACCCATCTTCAGTGCACCGCATGCGGGACAACCTATCCAGCCGACCAGCTGATCACCACCTGTCCGGCGTGTGGCAAGGTGCTGTATGCCCGCTATGACCTGGCCGGGGCGGGGGCGGCCATGACTCGGGAGGCCCTGGCGAGCCGGCCCTGGGATCTGTGGAGATACCGTGAAGTGCTTCCCGTGCGCGACACCGACAATATCGTTTCGTTGGGTGAGGGAGGGACGCCGCTCCTTCCAGCACCCGATCTCGGTCGCAAGTTGGGATTGGACCGGCTGTCGATCAAGGAAGAGAGCCAAAATCCGACGGGCAGCTTTAAGGCACGCGGGCTCTGCGTGGCGGTCTCCCGGGCCAAGGAACTCGGGGCAACGGCGGTCGCAATTCCGTCAGCAGGGAACGCGGCTGCGGCCATGGCGGCCTACGCGGCGCGGGCTGGGTTGGACGCCTACGTCTTTATGCCAGCCGACACACCCGAGGTGATGAAGGCCGAATGCCGTGCGTACGGGGCGACGACCGTTCTGGTGAAGGGGCTCATCAACGATGCGGGCAAGCTTGTCCGCGAGGGAGGGGCCACCTACGGCTGGTTCGACGTGTCCACCCTTAAAGAGCCGTATCGGGCGGAGGGAAAAAAGACGATGGGTCTGGAGCTCGCGGAGCAGTTGGGCTGGCGAGTCCCCGACGCCATCATCTACCCGACCGGTGGCGGAACAGGTATTGTCGGCATGTGGAAAGCCTTCGATGAGCTGGAAACGATAGGACTGCTGGATAGCCGCCGGCCGAGGCTGGTTGTCGTCCAGGCGGAACGTTGCGCGCCCATCGTCCGAGCCTTCAATGACGGGAAGCGGCACGCGGAGCCGTGGGTGGACGCGGAGACCATCGCGCCGGGGATGCGCGTGCCGGTGGCCATCGGCGATTATCTGATCCTCGACGCCGTCCGGGAGAGCGGAGGCACGGCGCTGACCGTGACGGACGAGGAGATGCTCCATGGTGTTCACCAATTGGCCACCCTGGAGGGGCTATTTCTTTCACCGGAGGCAGGAGCCGCCGTCGCGGCGACGGGAAAGCTGCGAGAGAGCGGGTTCCTCCGGCCGGAGGACAAAGTAGTGGTCTTCACAACCGGCACAGGTCTGAAACACACGGATGTCATCCCCGGCGACTACCCCGTGATCGATCCTGGGTCTCCCGAGTCGCTGGCGAGCGTCATCTCAGTTCGGTAGCGGACAAGGAGCTCCCGAGGCGTCCTTCAGATCACGAGCGTTCCATCAGGTACTGCCCGGACTCCCCTTAGTGGCGGATGCCGGTTGGTGTTCCGGATGAATTCTAGCCTAGGAGGCCAGCAACGATAGCGATCTTCAGGCGGCGGTATCACATCGTCGATCACTAAAGGTTCTTACCGATTGACGCTAACCGCTTACACCGGTCCAGGTTTCGGCGTTCGCTGCCCACGCGAGGGGCCGCGAGGGGTACGCGAGGGGTAGAGGAGGAATCAAGGGGTGCTTGAGTTCGGGGCCCATATGTCCATCTCCGGAGGTTGCTACCTAGCCATTGACCGCGCGGCCGCGTTCGGGATGACTGCCTGCCAGATCTTCACGAAGAATGAGCGTCAATGGGCGGCGAAGCCGCTTGATCCTGGTGTGGTCGAGCGGTTCAAAGAGCAGCGGGCGGCGACGGGGATTGGACACGTGGTAGCACACGACTCCTACCTGATCAATATGGCGTCGCCCGACGATGCGATGTGGGAAAAGTCGCGGCTGGCTTTCCGGGAGGAGCTAGACCGCTGCGACGCGCTTGACGTGCCGTACCTGGTCACCCATCCAGGGGCGCATGTTGGGAGCGGCGAGGAAGCTGGGATCGGGCGGGTGGCTGAAGGGATCAACCGCATTCACGACGAGCGACCGGATGGACGAGCCCTGATCTTGCTGGAGACGACGGCGGGTCAGGGATCCGCCCTTGGGAGGACATTTGAGGAGCTAGCAGCGATCATCAATGCGGTGGAGGACAAGAAGCGCATGGGCGTCTGCTTCGACACCTGCCATGTCTTTGCGGCCGGTTATGACTTGCGCGATCCCGACACCTACGCCGCGACGATGGACGCGTTCGACCGCGTCATCGGTCTTGAGCGGCTCAGGGTGTTCCATCTCAACGACTCGCGAAAGGGCCTCGGGAGCAGGGTAGACCGGCACGCGGCTATCGGCGAGGGCGAACTGGGACTGGAGGCATTTCGGTCGATCGTCAACGACCCGCGTTTCACTGGTCTTCCCGGCGTCCTGGAGACCGACAAGGGTCCCGACGGCGAGGAAGACCGGCGCAATTTGGCCACGCTCCGGGGGCTGGTCAAGCCCTTGGTGCTGGCGTAAGTAGCTTTCGCGTCGCGTTCAGGTGCGGCGGGAAGGATTGCGAATAAGCGGTGCTTCCCGGCGCTGATTCGTTGCTTCAGAGCAGGACGATCAGTCGATCGTCACCGCTTGGCTCTCAAGCCGGTTGACAACCATCAAGCGGGACTCGGTCATGTCCTCGATGGCGTAGCGGATCCCCTCCCGGCTGAGGCCGGAAGCTTTCACCCCACCGTACGGCATGTGGTCGATTCGGTATGTCGGGACATCGTTGACGATCACCCCGCCCGCCTCAATCTCCTCGAAGGCAACCAGGGCATGCTCCAGGGAGTTGGTGAAGATGCCTGCCTGGAGACCGTAGACCGAGTCGTTGAGGGCTGTGACACCGCGACCGAACGACGGCACCTTGAAGATGGTCATCAATGGGGCGAAGGCTTCACGCGAGCAGACGAAGCTCCGCGGGGGAGCGTTCTCGATCACGGTCGGCTGGAAGAACCGGCCGTCGGCCTTGCCGCCGGTCAGCACGCGGGCACCCTCCGTGACAGCTTGCTCGACCCACTGCTGACTACGCCCGGCCGCCCGGTCGTCGATCATGGGACCGAGCTCGGTGGCACGGTCAAGCGGGTCGCCCATCTTCACCGCTTCAGCGTGCGCAACGAGCATGTCGCGGAAGCGGTCGTAGACGGCTTCGTGGATGAAGACCCGCTGAACGGAGATACAGACCTGCCCAGCGTAGGCAAAGGCGCCGAAAGTCACCCGGGTGGCGGCGAATTCCAGATCCGCGTCCTCATCCACGACCACGCCTGCGTTGCCACCCAACTCCAGCACCACCGGCTTCATGCCGGCGCGGCGCTTCATGTCCCAACCGACATCCGGCGACCCAGTGAAGGAAAGGAGCTTGAAGCGGTCATCAGCCACCATGGCGTCCCCAACTTCCCGATCCATGGGCAGGACGCTGAGGAAGCCGGCCGGCAGGCCGGCATCGTGGGCTATCTCCGCCAGGAGCAGCATGGTGAGCGGGTCTTTGGAGGGGGGCTTGAGAACGATCGGGTTGCCGGAGGCGACCGCCGGGGCGACCTTGTGCAAGGCCAGGTTGAGGGGAAAGTTGAAAGGGGAGATACCTGCAATGGGACCGATCGGGAAACGGCGGACCATCCCGAAGCGTCCCTTCGACGAAGGGAGCAAATCAAGTGGAATAACCTCTCCCTCGATTCGCTTGGCTTCCTCAGCTGCCGTCTCTAAGGTGAAGACGCCGCGGTCAACTTCGACCTCCGACTCGCGGATTGGCTTGCCCGCTTCCAGGCAGATCATCCGCACGACCTCGTCACGCCGCTGCCTGAGACCCGCTGCCATGGCCCGGAGGAAGTTCACCCGGTCGTAGGTGGGAAGCTTCCGGGTGACGGCGAAGGCCTTTTGGGCAGCCGTGATCGCCTGGTCGAGTTGCGCAGCCGACGCCTGGAAGGTGGTGCCGATCAAGTGGCCGTCAAAGGGGTTGACGACCTCGAGGAGGGAGTCCGACTCGACCCACTCGCCGGCCA
>JAUJMG010000006.1:3338-19820 GCA_030446955.1 Thermomicrobiales bacterium | reverse complement strand
TCAAAGGGGTTGACGACCTCGAGGAGGGAGTCCGACTCGACCCACTCGCCGGCCAGATACATCGGATATCGCCTCGCCGAGACCGCAGTGGTCGGCCGGGATTCGGACGCCGTGGTTGCCATCGTCAACACTCCTCCCCTTGGCGCGGTTGTTTGAGCGCGGGCCGCACCGCGGATTGCCGCCACTCGGGGCCGCACCTAATGACCCGAACGCAGCGGCAGGGACCCGGGAGGGTCCCTGCCGCGCTGGAAGCTCCATTATCGCACCGGCGACCCGTAATCCCGTCAGCCCCGCTTGTATGGGCCCTCGTAGCCGACGGCCTTGTCTCGGAAGCGGTCAGTCAGGCCGTACTCCGGGGTGCGGCTATCCGTGTTTTCCCCGAGGCCGGCCTCCCACCAGACCGGCGACTGGGAGCCGATCACGGCCAACTCGGTCTTGGTGTAGATGAGCCCGTCCCGGTCGGTGACAGACAGCTCGTACTCCTTGCTCATCGTAATCGCGTCCACCGGGCAGACCTGGGCGCAGAGGCCGCAGAACATGCACCGGCCGGAGCGGAGGATGAACTCACCCAGTTCGCGGTCACCCTCCTCAGAGGGGAGAACGTGCATCTCTAGGCAGGAGGTGGGGCAGATACGCGCGCAGAGACCGCAGGCAACGCAGAGCGCCTCGCCCGTCTCAGGATCAGATCGGAGTGATGGCAGGCCCCGAAAGCGGTCGGCCATCGGTCGCTTCTCTTCCGGGTACTGGATCGTGACCGTGGGCTTGAAGAGCCGCCTGATCGTGACCCCGAACCCTTTGACTTCGTCAAACATCGCGTCGTGCCTTTCTGGTGCCGCACGGGCGGCGACGGTTCCTTGTCCCTACGCTCCAACCGCGACCAGGCGCGGGTGGAGGACGGCCGAACCGTCGCCGTCCGCCGTCAAGATCGGCGTGCCGGAGGCGGCAAACGATGGGACGGGCGCGTTCAACCCGTTCCGTTCCAACCGAGCGTACGTGACGCCGCCGTAGATCGGGACGAGGCGGGAAATCTCGGTCATGACGTGGGACGGGTGCTTGTGGTCCAGGTTGTAGCCCAGCCGCTTGGACAGGAGCTGGACGATCTCGAGGGTCGACTTGGCCTCGCCCATCGCTGGAATCGCGGCCCGCAGGCGCTGAACCGTCCGGTCGAAGTTCGTGAACGTGCCGTCCTTCTCCAACCACATCGCGAGCGGCAGAACGACATGAGCCATTTGGGCGAGTGGAGAGTCGTAGAAGTCGGCCACGACCAGGAACTGCAACTTCTGGAGCGCCGCTATCAGGCGAGGGTCCACTGGCTCGTGCCGGCCAAGGATTGTTCCCTCGATGTACATCGCGGTGATCTGACCGCTCTCGATAGCGTCGGAGATCTGAGTGGTACCCAATCCCGGGCCGAGGGGCAAGGAGCGCACGGGAAGGAAACCGTTACTGGTCGTGGCACGATCCCCCCAGCGGGGCAGCCAGGCCGCCTCGAACTTGCGGCGAAGCTCGGCGTCTTCGACGCTACCCCCGCCCGGGAAGTAGGCGGGCGTCGCGCCCATGTCAGTGGCGCCCTGGTAGTTGGCCGGGCCGCGGAGCGCGGCAACGCCGCCTCCAGCACGGCCGATGTTGCCGGTCAGGATCGCGAGGTTGGCGCAGGTAGCCGCGATAGCAGCCGGCTCGCCGTCCGCATTTGAGACGCCCGCCTCGCCCTGATGGGCGGCGGTCTGCCAGATCAGCGCCGGCGGGTAGCCCTGCTCAGGTCGATCCTGGCCGGCTCCGAGGCCCCCGGTTGCGTAGATGATTGCGGCCTCACGGATGACGTCCTCGGAGATCCCCGTCTCCTCGGCGACCCGGGCGCCGTCATATTGCCCGAGGGTGGCCTGCCAGGCCGCGAAGCCTGGGTCTGCCGCCACGTCCGGTGCTGCAAGACCTAACGCGACGATCTGATGGGCGATCCCATTAAGCAGGGCCGGCGTCGTGCCCGGGTTCGGCTTGAGCCAGAGGTCGCCCCGGTGGCAGAGGGGGTAATCGTCCTGGCTGATGACGACCACCTTGGCTTCGCGGTAGAGACGAGCGTGATAGAACCAGTAGGAGGCGACTGGCTCGGTCTTGCCGAGGTCCGGTCCAACCACCATGGCGGCCTTCACGTCCGTGAGCATCTCCTGCATGTTGTTGGTGTTGGAAACATCGCGGCCAAGGGAGGCGCGGACCCCGCGCTCGACAGCTGCCTGGTTGGGCGTCAAGAGGCGGTCGATGTTGGGGCTGGCCATGACTGAGCGAGTGAACTGCTGAAGGAGGTAGACCTCTTCGTTGGTCGCGTCCGGTGAGGCCAGCGCGGCGAAACGATCACCCTGATGGTGGGCAAGGGTTTCGGCGACCGTATCGATAGCCTCCTCCCAGGAGACCTCGTAGATCATCCCACTCTCGTCGCGGAGGCGCGGGTAGAGGAGCCGGTCCGGGTGCTGGACCTGCTCGTAGCCCCATCTGCCGCGCTCGCAGGTGTAGCCATGGTTGACGCCCCGCTCCCAAAGGTGGGTGACGCGGCGGACCAGGCCCTTGTTGGTCTCGATGTTAAGTGAGCAGCCGACGTCGCAGAAACCGCAGATGGTCTCGGTGGCGTCCAATTCCCACGGGTGATGGCCGAAGTGGCGGTCCGTGAGGGCCCCCACGGGGCAAACCGCGATGCACATGCCGCAGTTGGTGCAGGTGGTCTCGCTCAGGTCCTGACCGAAGGCGGGAGCGATGCTTGCTTCGAGGCTCCGGCTCGTGGACTCGATCGCGATGACGCCGATCATCTCGTCGCAGACGCGGGTGCACCGGTTGCACATGATGCACCGGTCCCACTTGTAATCGATCGTCTCGCTGAAGTGCTCGTAGGGCTGAGCGAGCTTCGGCCGGCGGTAGGGGTTCGCGTTGATGTTGTGGAGGTAGGTGTTCTCCTGGAGATAGCACTCGCCGGACTTATCGCAGGTCGGGCAGTCCAGAGCGTGGTCGATGAGATACATCTGAAGAATGTACTGGCGGGCCTGGATCACCTCGGGCGAGTGAGTCAAGACCTCCATGCCCTCGGCGAGCGGTGTCGCGCAGGACTCGATCAGCCCGCCTCGCTTGCCAAGGATTTGAACGGTGCAGATGCGGCAGGAGCCCCAGGGGCGAAGCATCGGCTGATAGCAGAGGTTTGGAACCTCGATGCCGCTCATCCGCGCCGCTTCCAGGATGAACGTCCCGGCGGGAACCGTCACTTCCTGCCCGTTGATCTTGCCCGTAACCATTTTCTGCTCGGTGCGGGCGCTGGTTACCATGGTTTCGTTCTTGCCTCCCTCGCGGGCCTTGCGACAGGTCCGGCAGTCAGTCACCTAGCCGGTGCCCGGCGAGCATGTCCATGCGATGTCAGTAAGGATGAATGTCGGGGCTGGTTCAGGCGGCCGAATCCGTGAAAGTCGGCACAATCTCCAACAGGAATTCTAGCATAGCTGGGAGGCGTGTCCGCTTGGTTTCGGGGAAGTGAGGAAGGGTTGCCATGCTATAATCCGCGGGTTTCCGAAGGTGAATCGAGCAGATGGAGCGGCCTAGGTTGCGCCGTGGGTTGGAGGCGATTTAGCGGTGTCGGCGGGGGCAGGAGATCCATTCGAGACGGTGATCGGGCTTGAGGTTCACGCCCAACTTCTGACGCGCAGCAAGATGTACTGTGGCTGCTCCGCGGACTACACGGATTCTCCGCCCAACACGGCCATTTGTCCGGTCTGCCTCGGCCTTCCCGGGGCGCTGCCTGTGCTCAATGAGGCAGCAATTCAGTCAGCCATTTCCACCGGGCTTGCGCTCTCCTGTGAAATTCCGGCCTTCAATAAGTTGGACCGCAAGAACTACGTCTACCCCGATCTGCCGAAGGGATACCAGATCTCTCAGTACGATCTGCCCCTTTGCGTCGGTGGACACCTCACCTTCGAGTCAGGTGGGGAGCTTCGCACCGCTGGCATCACGCGGGTCCATGTGGAAGAGGACACCGGCCGCCTCGTCCACCGGCAGGGCGACCATGGCGAGGACATCTCGCTGGTGGATCTCAACCGCTCGGGCGTACCACTGATGGAGATCGTGGGCGAGCCAGACCTCCGCTCGCCGGAAGAAGCGCGGGACTACCTTGCCGCGCTGCGCCAGATCCTCCGCTACATCGGCGCCTCCTCCGGGAATATGGAGGAAGGCGCATTTCGCTGTGACGCAAACATCTCGACCCGTGCCACTGACGGCTCGGTCGTCGGTGCGAAGGTCGAAGTGAAGAATATGAACTCGTTCCGCGCGGTGGAGCGGGCGCTGCGCTATGAAGAGCAGCGGCAGCGGGATGTGCTGGCCGGAGGTGGGACGGTTCCCCAGGAGACCCGAGGGTGGGTGGAGGATCGTGGCGTCACGGTCTCCCAGCGCACCAAGGAGCAGGCTCACGACTACCGCTACTTCCCCGAGCCTGATCTGCCGCCGTTGGCGGTGACGAGCGAGATGGTCGAGCCGTTAGGGGTCAGTTTGCCAGAGTTGCCCTTGGCGCGGCGGGATAGGTTCGTCGAGGCGTTCGGTCTCCCTGCCGCCGACGCGGCGCTGTTGACAAGTGAGCGGGAGATTGCCGATCTCTTCGAGGAAATCGTGGGGGCGAACCCGGAGCCTGGAGCCGCTCGAAGAGCAGCCAACTGGATCGTCAATGACGTCATGGGGTTGCAGCGGCAGCGCGGGCTGCCTTCAGAAACCTTGCCTTTCTCCGCTGCGCAGCTTCGCGATTTGGTGAGCGCAGTCGAGGAGGGAGAGATCACCGCGCGCGCCGCCAAGGAGTTGCTACCCCAGATCAAACCGGATGAGATGCCGCGCGATGCGGCAGCCCGGTTGAATTTGCTGAGCTTGAATGACGCCGGCACGGTGCGGACGGCGATCGACGAGACGCTCGCGGCGTTCCCTGAGGCGGTCGCGGACTACCGGCGAGGTAAGAAGGCGGCGATCGGACGTTTGATCGGCGAAACGATCAAGCGCACCGGCGGACGTGCGCGACCGGACGACGTCCGCGCCCGGCTTGAGGAGGCGCTGGCGGAGGCGTAGGCAAGGGTCCTCGGACGTTGTACCCTTAGTACGAATCTGGCACGCATTCAGTAGGGCCGTTCGTACAAAAGGAGGCAAACGGGACGATGGTCGTCGATGTCGACGTACGAGCGCAACGGAGCGCCCCGTCTGATCGGGCGGCAGAGGATCTCTTCGAGGTTGCAGTCGAGCAATTTCACATTGCCGCCGGTGTCCTCGGTCTCGAGGACAACATGCGGCGGATCCTCAGCCACTGCCAATCGGAGCTGACCGTTCATTTCCCCGTTGAGATGGACGACGGCTCGGTCCAGGTCTTCACGGGCCACCGGGTCCGGCACAACGACGGACCGGGTCCCACGAAGGGCGGCATCCGGTACCACCAGAGCGTGACCGTCTCCGAGGTCAAGGCACTCGCCATGTGGATGACATGGAAGTGCGCGGTGGTTGGTCTACCCTTCGGCGGCGCCAAGGGAGGAGTCCGGGTCAACCCCAAGTTGCTCTCGCAGAACGAGCTGCAAAACCTCACCCGCCGCTATACGGCATCGATCTCAAGCATGATCGGGCCCAATCAGGACATCCCCGCCCCGGACGTCAACACTAACCCCCAGATCATGGCCTGGCTGATGGACACCTACTCGATGCAAGTCGGGTACTCGGTTCCGGGCGTGACGACGGGCAAGCCGCTTGTGCTAGGCGGCTCGGAGGGGCGCAACGAGGCGACCGGCCGAGGGTGCGTGTTCGCGATTCAAGAAGCATCGCGGGTCTTGGACATGGATTTGACCCGCTCCCGCACCGTGGTGCAGGGGTTCGGCAACGCTGGCTCTGTTGCCGCCCGTCTCATGGATGACCTGGGGTCCCCGGTTGTCGCGGTGAGCGACTCGTCGGGAGGGGTCTATAACCCGGCCGGACTCGACCTGGATGCGCTCAGCCGCCATAAGAAGCGGACTGGTAGCGTCACAGGTTTCAGGGAAGCTCAGGACGTCACGAACGAGGAACTGTTGCTGCTCGACTGCGACATCCTGATCCCGGCAGCCCTCGAGGGGCAGATCCGAGGGGACAACGCGAACCAGATCAAAGCCCGCCTCATCGCCGAGGCGGCCAACGGTCCGACGTCGCCAGAGGCGGACAGCATCCTCTTCGACCGAGGGGTCGTGGTTCTCCCCGATATTTTCGCAAACGCTGGTGGCGTGACGGTCTCCTACTTTGAGTGGGTGCAGGCCCTGCAGGCCTTCCCGTGGACTGAGACTGAGGTGAACGAGCGACTGCAACGGATCATGGCCCGCTCGTTCCAGGCGGTTCACGAGACAGCGCAAAAGCACCAGGTGCACATGCGAACGGCGGCGTTGGTCCGTGGCATTGCGCGTGTGGCGGAGTTCACCAGGTTGCGCGGTATCTACCCGTAGGCTCGAGGGAAGAGGGCATATTGGGCCCCATCCCGTCGAGCTTCCGTAGGAAACGTGGGAAAACGGTTCAACAGTGAGGGGGGCGCCTGCATGCTCGTCATGCAGCCGCCCCTTCTCGTTGTCGGAGCAGGGGGCAAGGGGATGGGGGGCCACCACGGGCCGCCTGACGGCGACCGGCTTAGCTGACGACGAAGCAGCCTAGAAGGCGACGCAGTTCGTCCTCTTGCTCTCGGTGGGTGAGGGCAATGATGTCATCGCCGCGCAGGATCTGGGTAGCGGGCGTGGGGACGATCAGCTCTGGACCCCTGGCAATTGCCGCGATAACGCAGTCGACGGGGAGCTGGACCTGCGAGATGGTCCGGTTGGTTACCGGGGTATCCTCCCCGACCTTTGCCTCGATGATGGCAAGGTCCGCGTGGCGCAGGCTCAGTAGGTGGAGGAACGACCGCTCAGGAATGGACTGCTCGATGAGGTTGAGGATGTAGTTCGTTTGGCTCACGGTCACGTCGATCCCGAGCAACCGGAAGAGCTGCTCGTTTTTTGGGTTATTGACTCGCGCGATCGTGCGGCCAACATGAAACTTCTGGCGGGCCGACTGGCAGACGACGAGGTTGTCCTCGTCCTCGCCGGTAACCGCGATGACCACATCGGCCCGGGCAGCGCCGGCTGCCGCGAGAGTCGCCGCCTCAGCGCCATCCCCGGCGACCACAACCGCGCCAAATCGCTCGGCAAAGGTCGATGCTTTCTCGGGGTTACGCTCGATGAGCAAGACCTCGTGACCCTCGTTCAAGAGGGTCTTGGTCAGGTAATAACCGACCTTCCCCCCGCCGACGACGATGATGTACATAGGTTAGGCCTCCCGACCCCGGACGCCGGACAGATCACCAGCGCCGATGACATGGTCCAGGATGATGGCAGAGATGGTGGTGGTGGGACAGACAGTGGTGAGACCGAGGCGACGGTAGGTGTCTTCCCGTACCGGGTCGTAAATGCGGCAGATGACCTCTGGTACCTGAAACATCAAGCGCGCTACTTGGGCCGCCATAATGTTCCGGTTGTCCCCATTTGTGACCGCAACGAACGCAGAGGCTCCTTCGATTCCGGCAGACCGGAGCACGTCTTCGTCGATCCCAGTCCCGATCACGGTATTGCCGCGAAAGTCGTTCGGAAGCCGCCGGAAGGCGCGCGCGTCGGTGTCCACAACGGC
Source organism: Thermomicrobiales bacterium (assembly GCA_030446955.1). Classification (GTDB taxonomy): domain Bacteria; phylum Chloroflexota; class Chloroflexia; order Thermomicrobiales; family UBA6265; genus LC2-1. Next base: position 12,161 of record JAUJMG010000006.1, on the reverse strand, counting down.
CACATCGTGGCCGTTGTGATCCAGGATCGAGGCAATGCGGGCGCCCACGCGCCCACAGCCCATGACCACCACCTTCATCGTCGCTCCTCGCCGTAGTTGGATGCGGATGGGGCTAGGCGGAGTAGCAAGACCTCGCAGGGAGCGTTCTTAAGAACGTAACCGACCGTCTCACCCAATGTCGTTCGTCCGTGACGGTGGTGGTTCACGCCCGCCATGACGATCACATCAGCGCCCCGCTCGATGGCCTCGTCAACGATGGCGGCGCCAGCCGACCGGGCTTGGAGCAGTTCGGTTGAAACCCGTTCCAGCTTGTGCCCCAGGCCATGGCGAGCGGTATGCCCGGCCTGCCGAAGCACGGACTCGCCCTTGTCGATTTCCGCCGGAAGTTCCGCGTCAAGCGGCATGGACTGGAGAACCTCGACGACGTAGATCAAGGTGATCGACACAGGGTGGCGGTGGACGAGTTGGCTGACAACCTCCAGCACCCGCTCGTCGGTTGGGCCACCCTTGATCGGCACCACGATCCGCTGGTAGTGACCGATCATGAGGTCGTGGGTTGCTCCTTAAATGACCTACGTGGGCGCAGGCATGGATCAGCCGTAAGTATGGCCGCGTCCCTGCCCCAGGTGCAACGAGCGTGCCGGCGGGTGCCGCATCTCATGTGCCGTACGCCAGACGCTGGATTAGAACCTCAGGTAAGCCCGCCTGCGCCATTTGCAGCTGAGTCGCCCGAATGTCGTACTCAACCCGGTGCGCTGTGATCGCCCGTCGCTCTGTGTCAAGGATGGCGTAGGCGGCACGAGGGTCTCGATCCCGGGGCTGACCGACGCTACCCGGGTTGACGAGGAAACGAGCGGATGACAAGTCTAGCGTCTCCCCGTCCTGAAACGGCCGCACATCCGCCGCGGCCCGGTGGGGTGAGAGTTCTGCGTACATGGCGACGTGGGTGTGGCCGATTAGGCAGACATCCGTATCGAAGTGCGGGAAGTTCGCCGTCGCCAGCGAGGCGCTGGTGACGTACTCCCAAATGGGAGCGCGGGGACTTCCGTGGGCCAGGGTATAGCCGTGGGCGGTCGTTAGGGGTGGCAGATCAGAGAGATACGCCCTGTGCTCCGGGCTGAGCCGCACGGCGGTCCACTCCGCCGCAGCCCGGGCAACGGGATTGAATTCAGCGAGATTTAGCCGACCGAGGCAGGCGAGGTCGTGGTTACCGACGAGCGCTGGGTTCGCCTCGCGGTCGATCATCACGTCCAGGCATTCGCAAGGCCGGGGTCCATAGCCGACGGTGTCCCCAATATTCCAGAGGGCGTCGACGCTGCCGGCGTCTGCCAGCACGGCCTCAAGCGCGACCAGGTTGGCGTGGACATCCGAGACGACCAGAATGTTCATCGCGCTGGCGCCTCGCCCACCCTGACGTGGACGAGCAGCGCTGCCAGATCAGAAGGGGTTACCGCTGCTAGCCGGCTGGCTTGGCCGACCGTCTGGGGCTGATAACGCCTCAACCCTTCTCGGGCCTCCGTCCGGAGTCCTGCCACGGCAAGGTAGTCGATCTCTTCGGGTAGCAGTTTGTCCTCAAGATGCCGATGGCGTTCGGCCTCGCGGTTCGCCTTACTGATGAAGCCGCCATACTTGATGTCGTTCTCGATCTGGCGACAGACATGAGTCTGGGGAAGGAATGCCTCCTCATCCCCGAGGTGGACGAGGGCCGCTACGAGTCGCGCGACGGTCGCTTCCGGGCGACGGAGAAGCTCCGCGCCATCCATGCTCCGGCTCACCGGTGCGAGACCTGCGGCCGCCAAAGCAGCATCGTGGCGGGGGTTCGGGGCGAACCAGCGGGTGGCGAAGAAGGCATGGAGATCCACCGCCTCATTCGTTTCTTGCTCGATTTCTCCTAGCCGACGGCTGTCAATCAATCCTTCGCTGCACGCGAGCCGGCTCAACCGGCGGCCTGCCGTCTCTGGACGGAGCAGGAGTCGGTACTCGGCGCGGGAGGTGAGCATCCGGTAGGGCTCATCGAACGGCTTCGAGACCAGATCATCCACCATCACCCCAAGGTACGCCTGGTCTCGCCGTAATACCACGGCAGGGCGGCCGCGGACTCGATTTGCCGCGTTCACCCCGGCCAAGACACCCTGCCCCGCGGCCTCTTCGTACCCGGACGTGCCATTGACCTGGCCTGCAAGGAAGAGTGATGCGACCCGGCGAGATTCAAGCGACGGCGTAAGCTCGGCGGGATCCAGGGCGTCGTACTCGACGGCATAGCCGTAGCGCGTGACGTGCGATCGGGATAAGCCCGGGATCGATCGCAACACGGACTCCTGGACATCAGTCGGCAGGCTCGTGCTCAGCCCCTGGACGTAGTACTCCGTCGTGCGCCACCCCTCCGGCTCGAGGAAGATGGGATGGGACGGTTTGTCGGCAAAACGAGCCACCTTGTCTTCAATGGAAGGGCAGTAGCGGGGGCCAACGCCATCAATGGATCCGTTGAACATTGGCGCCCGGTGCAGGTTGGCGCGGATCAAGGCATGGGCGGCAGGGTTTGTTTCTTCGCGCCAGCATGGTAGCTGGGGGCGCCAACCAGCCGGGGTGGGAAGGCGGGGGTGGGCGGCAAGCGGCGGCAAGGAGAGGAGATCAAGCCGTCCAAGCTCTCCGTCACGGCTGAGCCAGCAGGGCTCTTCGCTGCCAGGCTGAGGAGTCATTGCAGCAAAGTCGATGGTGCGAGCGTCGATTCGCGGCGGCGTGCCTGTCTTGAAACGCCGCAGAGCGAGACCGATCTCGGCGAGGGACCCGGCGAGTTTCGTGTCGGCGGCGTCGCCCCAGCGCCCGCCCGGCTGCCGATGCTCACCGGCGATCATCGCACCCCGAAGGAAGGTGCCCGCGGTGATGACAACTGCAGAGGCGGTGATGATCCCGGACGCCCGCGTCTCGACGCCGCGCACCCGGGTGCGCTCACCCTCCTGCTCCTCCAGGAGGAGCGAGACGGCCTCGTCCTGGCGCAGGTGGAGACCCTGCTGGAGCTCAAGCGCTTCCTTCATCGCTAGGGCGTAGAGGCTCTTGTCGGCTTGGACCCGGACCGCGCGGACAGCAGGGCCTTTGCTGGAGTTGAGCTCGCGAATTTGGAGAGCCGCGCGATCGGCGGCCCGGGCCATTTCGCCACCCAGGGCGTCGATCTCCGCGACCAAATGGCTCTTACCTGGTCCCCCGATAGAGGGATTGCACGGCATGAAGCCGATGCGGTCCAGGTTTGGGGTCAGCATCAGGGTGGAGCAACCGGCACGCGCAGCCGCCAGCGCCGCCTCGCAGCCGGCGTGCCCCCCGCCAATGACAACCACATCGTAGAACGAACGATTGAAAGTGCTTCCCATGCTCGGCCGGAGTATACGGATGGAAGCGGCGACTGGACAACCGGGCACCAAGTTCGGCGCGACATAACACTGCGCTGACCGGACGAGTGGGGGGTGGCTGCTCGCACTGCGCGCCGGTCGATGCAACGGACCGATCTCTGGCTGATGCCCCTACCGCCCCATCTTCCCTTAGAATTCACCCTGAGGACGATTGGACACGAAAGCGAGGTGATTCGCATGCAGAGAACCGAAGCGTCACCGACGAACCTCCAGATCGTGCTTGGCGCCGGGGCAGGTGCGGGTCTCCTAGCGGTCCTGCTCGCAGCCCTAGACCGGGAAGAACAGGACATCGGCAAGACTGAGGTACGGCAGGTCACCGCGGTGGAGCACCGCCAGAAACGGGGCCGAAGGGGTTCTGAGAACTCAGAGGATCGCGTGTCAAAGAGGACCACGCTCATCCGGGCGGTCGGAGGTCGCTCCTCGGAAGCGACGAAGACGACCGGGAAGGATGCCCGATCGGGTGTCCGCGAGCGGAAGGCACTCCAGCGGGCTGAGCGCAGCGCCCGGGAAGCCGTCGACCAGGGGAGGCGAACGGCCCAGGTAGCGAAGGAACGCCTCGGCGGCTTGAGCGTAGACGGGACCGGCGAGGTAGCTCAGCGGGTGAGCCGTACAGCACAGCGCGTCGGCGGCCAGGCCGCGACGGCGGTGCAGTCCGGCGCGAAGCAAGCCGCCGGAGTCGCGGAGACAGGCCTGGAACGGGCACGCGGAGCAAGCTCGCTGCTGGGAGGAGCGTCGAGGAACCGCTGGTCCAATGTTTCCCGGATAGGTGACCAGATTACTCCGGCTGCGCTATCGGTCGCTGGCCAGGTGTCGAGCGCCGCCAGCACGGGCGCCGAGCGGGCAAAGGAAGCCGGATCGCTGATCGCCTCGACGGCAAAGGAGCGCGTGCCGGAGATGTCTCAGCGGGTGACGTCGGAGGTGGTGCCGTCACTTCGCGATCTTGCCGTCCAGGCGGCGTCAACCGCCCTGGATCTTTGGGACACGACCCGAGAGCGTGCAGCCGAAGCGGCTGAGATCGTCCAAGCGGACCTCCGCCCGCAAGCGGTCCACGCAGCCCAGGCGGTCGCGGCAAGCAGTGTGAAGGCGAAGGAGGCGAGCACCGTCGTCACCGGGAAGGCTGGCGAGGTCGGTGGGCGGGCGAAAGCTGTTTCGAGGCAGGCGGCTGACGCGACGGTGGAAACGAGTAAGGACACTGGCGCGATGCTCTTCTGGGGGGCTGCAGCGGGCAGTTTGATCTACTACGCATTGTTGGGACCGGAGGAGCGGGAGCGAGTCACCTCGACGGTGCAGTCCGTCACTGGTCAGGTGCGGGAGTTGATCAAGGACTTCCAGGGCTACGACGAGGAGTTTTAGCGAAGATTGACGGGGACGCGGACCCTCGATCCGTGAGGCGGTGGCGGAACTCGTTCCGCTCCGTCCGTCATGATCACCCTCGCTCACCCGGATGTTAGGCTCTCGGATGGCTGAGGTCGTAGAGGGCACCGCCTCAAGCACTTGCGGCGAGGTGGCACCGCTCCGGGTGGGGGGGGCAAGGCACTGGTGAACGGTCGTTTGCCGTGGGAGCGGGCCGGAGGCGAATGCCCCCGGCCCGCTCTAGTTCTAGGGAGGTACCTCGATTAGAGGTCGCTAAACAGCGGCGCGAGCAACCGGAGCGCCGTGGCATCGCTTGTACTTCTTGCCGCTGCCACAGGGGCACGGCTCGTTGGCGCCAACTTTCCGGCGCTGGCGAGGTCCTGCTGCCTCCTCGCTTCGGTTGGTCGTGACTTCTTCGGTCAAACGGGTGCGGACGGGCTGCTGGGCGACGACGGGCTGCACGCGGTAGAGGGTGTGGACGACATCGTGCTGGATGTGCTCCGAGAGGAGGCCAAACATCCGGTAGCCCTCGGTTTTATAGACCACGAGCGGGTCGCGTTGGCCGTAGGCTTGAAGCCCCACGCCCTCCCGCAACTCGTCCATCGCGGTCAGGTGCTCCACCCAGAGCCGGTCGATCACTGCCAGCAGGATGTGGCGCTCCACCGTGCGCATCGTGTCCGCGCCGAACCGGGCCTCGACATCGGCATAGGCCTGTTCCGCATCCTCGATAAGGGTTTCGACGATCTCCTCACGAGCCAGTCCCTCGATGGCCTCGATGTCCACGTTCCCGTTCGGGATGAGGGCGTGATAGGCAGAGAGGAGAGCCTCTTCGTCCGGCTCCCCTTCTTTCACACTGAGCGGGATGTGCTGGTCGACGAGGCTCTCAACCTCGGCGGCGATCATCCCCAGGACCTTTTCACTCATATCCTGGCCGGCGACGATCTCACGGCGGTCGGCGTAGATCACCTCCCGGTGCTTATTCATCACGTCGTCGTACTGGACCACATGCTTGCGGACGTCGAAGTTGTGCCCCTCGACCTTGGTCTGAGCGCTCTCAATGGACTTGGAGATGATCCGGTGCTCAATCGGCACATCCTCTTCCATGCCGAGGCGTTCCATGAGCCCTGTAATGCGCTCCGAGCCGAACCGCCGCATGAGGTCATCTTCGAGGGAGACGTAGAAGCGGGATGAGCCAGGGTCACCCTGGCGGCCCGCCCGGCCCCGGAGCTGGTTGTCGATTCTGCGCGCTTCGTGGCGCTCGGTGCCGATGATGTGGAGACCCCCGGCCTCCTTGACGCCCGGCCCGAGCACGATGTCCGTGCCGCGGCCGGCCATGTTGGTGGCGATGGTGACGTGACCCGGTTGGCCGGCGTCGGCGACGATGGTCGCCTCTCGCTCGTGTTGCTTCGCATTGAGGACATCGTGCTGGATGCCCTTACGCAGGAGCAAGTCGCTGAGACGCTCGGAGGTGTCGACGGAGGTGGTACCAACGAGCACGGGGCGACCGGCCGCCTGCATGTCCTGGATATCGGCCACCACGGCGTTGAACTTGCCCCGCTCGTTCTTGAAGACGAGGTCGCCGAAGTCGTCCCGGATCATCGGTCGGTGGGTGGGCACAGAGACGACCTCGAGGTTGTAGATCCGGGTGAACTCCTCGGCCTCGGTCTTGGCCGTGCCCGTCATTCCGGCGAGTTTCTCGTACATCCGGAAGTAGTTCTGGTACGTGATCGTGGCCATTGTGACGTTCTGCCTACGGACGCGAACGCCCTCCTTGGCCTCAATAGCCTGATGCAGTCCTTCGCTATAGCGCCGGCCGTGCATCATCCGTCCCGTGAACTCGTCGACGATGATGACCTCATCGTCGCGGACGATGTAGTCCTTGTCCCGGTGGAAGACCGCGTGGGCCTTGAGCGCTTGCTCCAGGTGGTGGGTGAGCTCGACGTAGCGCTCGTCGTAGATGCTTTCGCCCTCTGGGATCTCGGCTAGTTGCTCGACACGGTCGATGCCTTCTTCGGTCAGGGTGGCGGACCTGTGCTTCAGGTCGACCTCGTAGTGACGACCTTGCCGGAGCTGCTTCACGATCTGGGCGAACTGGTAGAACCGATCAGTTGCTTGCTCGGCCTGGCCGGAGATGATGAGCGGGGTTCGCGCCTCATCGATGAGGATGTTATCGACCTCGTCGACGATGGCGTAGACCAGCCCGCGCTGCACGCACTGGTCGATGGAGACGACCATGTTGTCGCGCAGGTAGTCAAAACCGAATTCGCTGTTGGTCCCGTAGGTGATATCGGCCCCATAGGCCTCCTGCCGAGACACCGGCCGGAGGCGCTCCAAGCGGGGGTCGGGGGATTCCCACTCCGGATCGAAAAGAAAGGCCTCGTCATGCTGGATGCAGCCGATTGTGAGACCGAGCGCGTGGTAAATGCGGCCCATCCACTGGGTGTCCCGCTTAGCCAGGTAGTCGTTGACGGTGATCACATGGCAGCCGCGCCCGCTCAGCGCGTTGAGGGTCACAGGGAGTGTCGCGGTGAGGGTCTTGCCCTCGCCGGTCTTCATCTCGGCAATCTTGCCTTGATGCAGAACAACGCCGCCGATGAGTTGGACATCGTAGTGGCGCTGGCCCGTCACCCGCTTCGCAACTTCCCGTGTGGCGGCGAAGACTTCAGGTAGAAGGTCATCCGTGGTTTCACCGTCTTCCAGGCGACCTCGGAACTCCGCTCCCAGGGAGCGCAATTCATCGTCGTCCAGCGCCTCCATCTCGAGCTCGAGGAGATTGACATCCTCGACGATGGGTAGGATGCGCTTGACTGCTTTTTCGTCGGTTTCACCGAAGATCTTGGTTAGAAGAGCGCGCATGGACGTGGATCCCTCGTGGTTCTGTCTCGGGACCTCGCGCCAGCAGGCGCGGGTCTGGGGACGCGATGATAGACGTTAGCTTCGAGTATACCCGTTACCGGTGCGGCAACCGGTGAACTTCCGGGGGCGAGTGGTTGAAGGTGCGATGTTTGCGAAGGACCTCGCGAGGCTCGTCCGATGATGGCTATGGCGAAGGAAGGGACGGCGGCGTGACCGTAAATGATGCGGCTCCGGACTTTACGCGTTACCCCACCTACGAAGAACTGACGGCGATGCTCCACGAGTGGGCAGCGGCTTACCCAAATCTGCTCTCCGTCGAATCTCTCGGGCAGAGCCACGAGGGAAGGGAGCTGTGGTCGGCGACAGTGACTGATACGACTGTCGGCTCACCGGAGGACAAACCGGCCCTCTACATCGATGGCAACATCCACGCGGGGGAAGTTCTGCCCTCCGTCGTCTGTCTCTATACGATTTGGGACCTCGTGTCCAGGTTCGGCCAGGATCAGGAGGTCACCGACCTCCTTCACACGCGAACCTTCTACATTCGGCCCCGGGTTGCGCCGGACGGCGCCGAGCGGTACCTCACCAGCCCCGACCGCCTCCGGAGCGCCGCCCGGCCCTGGCCGCACGAACATCCGGTGGCGGGCTTGCATCCCTCTGATGTGGATGGTGACGGCCACATCCTTCAGATGCGGGTCCTAGACCCGGCGGGAGAATGGCGAGTCTCCGAGCTGGACGAGCGGCTCATGGTTCGACGGGGGCTCGACGATCAGGCAGGCACGAGGTACCGTTTGCTTCCCGAGGGCATGGTTCACGGGCCACTGGATGGAGATTTGCAGTCTGCTTCACCGCGGTGGGGGCTCGACTTCAACCGGTCGTTTCCGCACAACTGGCAGCCCGAGTACCTGCAAAGTGGCGCAGGACCGTACCCGCTCTTTCCCCCAGAGACAAGGGCAACCGCCGACTTCTTTCTCAGCCACCCCAACATCGGCGCCGCGGTCGCCTATCACACCTTCGGAGGGTTCGTCTTTCACCTACCGTCCAGCAAGCCGGTGAGCACCTACAAACACGACGACCTGCCAGGTGCGTATCAGGAACTTACTGAGGCCTTCACGCGGATCACGGGAAACCCTGGATTTCAGAGTTACGACGAGGCCACAGACACGGCTCGCTCCGGCTCGTTCATGGATTGGGCTTATAGCCAGCGGGG
>JAUJMG010000006.1:0-3238 GCA_030446955.1 Thermomicrobiales bacterium | reverse complement strand
CCACAGACACGGCTCGCTCCGGCTCGTTCATGGATTGGGCTTATAGCCAGCGGGGCGTCTACACCTGGGTGCCGGAGCTGTGGGACGCGGCCAGCGCGGCCGGGGTTCAGCGAGATCCGGACGAGGCGGTTGAGCCCCTTGACGAGGCGGGTGAGGCGGTGCTCCTGCGTTGGAACGACGAGCGACTTGGCGGTCAGGGGTTCGTGAACTGGAGACCTTTCGATCACCCTCAGCTGGGACCCGTCGAAATCGGAGGCTGGACCTACAAATTCACCCATCAGAATTGTCCCGGCACCTACATTCCAGCGCTGGCCCGCGCTCACGTCGATTGGACGTACCTCCTTGCGCGGGCCCTGCCGCAGCTTGCCGTCGAGCGGACCACAGTGACGAGTCGGGGCGGCGACCTTTGGACGCTCGAGGTCCGGGTGGTCAACGAGGGCTATCTCCCCACGAATCTTTCCCAGCAGGCCATTGATATTGGCCTGGCCGACGGGGTCACCGTGATGGTTGAGGGGGCGGGCGTGGAGGTCGTCGCCGGGGAGGCGTCTGGTGACCTCGGGCACCTTGAAGGCTACGGCGGGAGGGCCGAACCTCCCTGGCGGGGACCGACGCCGGCTCGCCGGTCGGCCACGGCCCAGTTCGTGCTGCGGATTCCAGCCTCGACCGACAAAATTCGGGTGCGCGCAGCAAATTCCAAGGCCGGTGCAGTCAGCAGGATCGTCGATTTGACCACTGACGCGGCTGATGATGCCGGCCTCGCCTGAGTTCACCGCGAAGGTCTATCGCGTCGTCGGCTGCATCCCGCGTGGGCGCGTAACCACGTACGGCCGAATTGCGCGGGCGATCGGCGACGTGCGAGGGGCGCGGATGGTCGGTTGGGCGCTGATGAAGGCACCGGCGGAATTACCGTGCCAGCGGGTCGTCAACCGCAACGGCGAGTTGACCGGAGGTTGGCACTTCGGCCACCCAGACGTGATGCGGAGCCTGCTCCTTGCTGAAGGGATTCCGTTCGCTGCCGAGTACCAAGTCGACCTAAGCAAGTGCGTGTGGGATCCCTGGGACGATGCTTTAGCCACCGCCGACGAAATGGACAATCTCGAGGCGGTCATTGGGTTGGAGCGTCGTTGAGGCGAAGTCGGCGCGGGAAAGGATCGAGCCATTCCGCTCGACCACGACCAGGCGATCCTGAAATCCTTTTGAAGCCAGGAAGCCGGCAACTGTCGTCCCTGGGGAGACCGAGTTCTCCTTGCCGTTGACGACGATCGAAGTCTGGTGCTGCTCGTCCATGACGGAAACCGTGCTCCTTTCGACGATCTCCCGCAACTCCTTCGACGCGGCCACGGGGCTTTCGGCAGCCGCGATAGCGGAGATGATGGCGACCCCGTGCGCCCCCGCTTCTAGCACCTTCTCGGCGTTACTCGCGTTGATGCCCCCAATGGCGAGCACGGGGGCCGGTGCCGCCTCGATGATCTGCCGGAGTCGGTCAAGTCCGATGCCATCGCGCCCGGGCTTGCTGGCGGTTTCAAAGATATTGCCGGCGAGAATGTAGTCGGTTCCGGCGCTGTTGGCTGCCTCTTCCGGAGAGTGGACCGATCGGCCGATCAGGACGCGGGGTCCGAGTGCGGCGCGGGCGACTGCGACTGGTGGACCCTTCTCCGGTAGATGAACGCCGGCTTGGAGGCGAGCGGCGAGTTGGATATCGCCGTTGACCAGCAGAGGAACGGTGTCTGGTATCACCGCGACGAGACGTTCCGCGAGCGCTGTCAGCGGCATCGGAGCCAAATCCTTCTCCCGTAATTGCACGCCGTCCACGCCTCCCGCCAACGCCTGCTGGAGGAGGTGAGCCAGCGGGATTCGGGTCCTGTGCCGATCGGTGACGAGCATGAGGCGCGGAACCCGCGGTGACGGGGATGACTTAGGAGCATCGGTCACCCTTGCAGACCTCGATGAGCACCCATTACGGCGTAGCTAAGAGCCTGAGCGGCAGCCGCTGGGTCATTGGTCCGAAGGATGGCACCGACCACGGCGACCCCGGCCGCGCCGGCCTCGATCACTGCCCCCGCATTTTCCGGCTCGATGCCGCCAATGCCGATGACAGGGACCGTGGTCGCCGCGGCTCGGCGACTCAGCGTGGACAGGCCGATCGCGTCGCCAGCGTCCGGTTTCGAGGCGGTTCCGAAGACCGGACCGACGCCGAGATAATCGGCTCCGGCCCCGGCCGCCGTAACGGCCTGCTCGTCGGTCTCAGGCGAATAGCCGATGATGAGGTCAGACCTCCCCGCCTGCTGCGCGACCCGCCAGGCCTCGGCGACGGGCAGGTCGTCGACGCCAAGGTGGACTCCGCCGGCGTTTGACGCGAGCGCAATGTCCAGGCGGTCGTTGACGACGAACAACGCCTTGTGAGCGGCGCACGCCTCCCGGACGCGTACGGCAAGAGCGAACAAGGCGCGGTCGCTCAGGTGCTTGGCGCGCAGCTGAACTGCCGTGCAGCCGCCTTCGAGGGCACGATGCACCACGAGGGGAAGATCGGCGCGCGCCTGTTCCGGATCCGCGACCAGGTAGACGGCGAGCCGGGAGGGGAGGGAGGGCAAGCCGGCCAGGACCCGAATTAGGCCGGCGCGCCGACGACCCCTGCCAGCGGGCTGCTGGCGGAGGCGTACGCTTTCCGGGGGATGCGACCGGCGAGGAAGGCTTTGCGTCCGCCACGGACCCCGTCGGCGATCGCCTCTGCCATCAGCGCGGGGTCCTCCGCCAGCGCGACCGCTGTGTTGACCAGGCAGGCGTCGGCGCCGATCTCCATGGCCTGGGCAGCATCGGAGGGAACGCCAATTCCGGCATCGACGACGACCGGCACTTGGGCCTGCGCGACGATGATCTTGATGGCTTCGAGGTTGACCAGCCCCTGGCCGGAGCCGATCGGGGACCCGAGCGGCATCGCAGTCGCAGTGCCCAGCTCCTCCAATCGGCGGGCCAGGACTGGGTCCGCGCCAATGTAAGGCAGAACGACGAAGCCCTCTTGGACAAGGGTGCGGCAAGCCTCGAAGGTGCCGATCGGATCCGGAAGCAGGTAGGTGGGATCCGGGATGACTTCCACCTTGACCCAATCAGACAGACCCATCGCTCTTGCCATCCGCGCGATCCGGACCGCCTCGTCCGCGGTCTGGCAGCCGGCGGTGTTTGGCAGGATGGTGTACCGGCTCCAGTCGACATCCTCGAGGACCGAGCGGCTCTGGGGATC
>JAUJMG010000473.1 GCA_030446955.1 Thermomicrobiales bacterium | reverse complement strand
GTTGGGGTGCGGGGGGGGCCACACAATGCGTCCATTTGGCGTGGTTGTGCTGGGTCTCATTTCTGTGTGGGGGACGGGGTGCTTTTGGGCGGGGTTGTGTCTTTTCCGGGCACGCGGTTGTAGGGGGTGGCACGCCCCTCTACGGTGTGGGGGGGGGGCGGGGGGGCGGCGGGGGGGGGCCCCCCCCCCCCGGGGGGCGCCGCCGCGGCGCGCTCCCGTACGCGACAACATGGCTGGAACGGCGACGGGAGCGAGGATGCAGGCGGGCGAAGAGACGGGTCAGACGGCGGGACCGGAGGACGAACATCCCGAACGCGACCAGGTCGGCCTCGATCGGGCGCGGGCGCGCCTAGAGCGTCTCCTGGGCGGCCGGCCCTTGACGGTCTATGGGGTGCTTGCGGCCGGCGCTGGCGTGCTGCTGGTGCTTCTGCTGATCATCTGGATCACCGCCGGTGGCGGTGGGGGTGATGACGATGTCCCGCCCTGCTTCACCCTCGATGCCGCAACCGCTCGTGACGCCGTCCTCAATGGGGAAGTCGAGAAGGTTGACGTGACCTACGCCCAGGACCAACCAGACTTTGGTCCCGCCTTGCTTCGCTTGGACAAGATCGATGGCACCTGCATCACCCTGGAGCAAGGGGCCAAGGGGCTCGAAGGGGCCTATCAGGTGATCGGCGCGATCGCCTACTACAACCAAACCACCGAGCAGCAGCGCGTCAGCCTGGATTACGACGCGGTCGATGTCCCGGCCGCCGTCCTCATCATCCCAACGGCGACCCCGACGCCGCTACCACCGACCGAGCCCATCCTCCCGGCGAGCCCAACAGCCGACCCAACCGCGACGGCCACCGCTACCCCACCCCCGACCGAGATGCCGCTCCTTCCCATCGCGACCCCAGTCCCCGCGTCGCCCGAGGCCGGCTCGCCCGCCAGCTGGCCTGAGTTCGGTACACCGGTTCCCGCCCTGTAGGAGATCCCAGACATCGACAGGCTCCCGCTCCGGGCTACGCCCCGCGGGCATCCCATCGGAAGAAGCGGATCGCGACGGCCATCGCGACGACAAAGGTGATCGCCAGCACCGCGAGGTCGATCCAGATCGCGGCCAGCCCACGGCCTCGGGTCATCGGTTCGCGCAGCGCGTCGACCAGGTAGGCCAGTGGCAGGACCCGGGTGATGGGGCGGAGCCAGGCAGGGGCGCTCTCGATGCTGAAGAACACTCCGGAGAGGAACAGCATCGGAAAGGTGACCAGGTTGGCGTAGCTCGCCGCGGCCTCGGCGTTGCGGGCGAAGCCGGAGATCGCAAATCCGATCGCCAGGAACGCGAGTGCCCCCACCAGGATCACCAGCAACACCAGCAGCAAGTTGCCCCGGATCTCAAGTCCGAATACCAGCTTCGCCAACCCAACCAGGATGAGCGACTGGGCCACCGCGACGATGAGCTGGGACATGACCCGGGCGAGAATGAAGCTGGAGATCGGAAACGGGGTGACTTTGATCCGCCGCAGGATGCCCCGTTCGCGGTAAATCACGAACGCGGTGGAGAGGCCGATCACGCCGGAGTTCATCAAGCTCATCGCCAGGATGCCCGGCACGAAAAAGTCGATGAAGGAGATCTCCTCGGCGCTGACAGCTTGCTCCTGGATCACTAGCGGGTTCTCGCCCCCGGCCTGTCCCAGCAGCACCTGACGGACCGTGCTGACCGCGATCTGAGCATTCGGACCATCTGTCTGATCGTAGTAAAGCCGGACGGCCGGCGGGGCACCGGCTTCGGCGGGAGCGAAGACCAAGACGACATCTCGATCGCCCTCCTCCAGCGCTGCCAGTTCAATCGCTTCCGAACCCGTCTCGACGATGAAGACTTCACTCCCCCGCATCGCCGCCTCAACGCCGGCTTGGAACGGCGACGCGGTGCCGGCAACGCCAACTTCGACTCGGATGCCGGTGTCGCGGCCGAAGACGGCGCCGAAGATCAGGATAAAGATGGCCGGGAAGGCGAGGTTCCAAAAGAGGGCGGTCCGGTTGCGGACGCTCATCTTCAGATTTGCCTTCACCATCGCCCACAGGGGTCGCATGCGGTTGCTCCTGAGTCAAGGAGTCGAGCGGATCGTGATGGGGCCGGACCTAGCTCAAGCGTCGCCGCCTTCGCCCGCATGGTTGCCGCTGGCCGTCTGCTCGATCTCTCTTCCCGTTGAACTCCTCGATTCCCTCTCCGTTACCCGCGTACCGCCGTCCGGTGAGGCTCAGGAAGACATCTTCTAGATTGGCCTGAGTGCTGCCGAGATCGGCCAGCGTGACGTGGTGGCGATCAGCAAGCTGGAGCAGGGCGACCAGCGTCGCCTGGGCATCGGTGGTCTGGAGGCGAATCGCCTGACTCTCGTCGGTCTCCAAGGGCGTGCCGGTCACCGCCGGAAGGTTGGCCAGATCGTGGATCGAGAGGTGGCCAGCGGTGACCCGGGTGCGAATGGTCGCAGCCATCCCGAGGCGACGGATCAAGGCAGCCGGCGTATCGCAGGCAATCACGCGCCCCGCGTCCATAATTGCGACGCGGTTGCACAGCATCTCGGCCTCCTCCATGTAATGCGTGGTCAACACCACGGTCGCGCCGCCGTCCCGGACATTGCGCACCGTCTGCCACAGATTGCGGCGGGCTTGGGGATCGAGCCCAGTGGTCGGCTCGTCGAGGAAGACGACTTTGGGCTGGTTGACGAGCGCCAGGGCGATCGAGAGGCGCTGCTGCTGGCCGCCCGACATCTCGTTGACGCGGGCCGTCCGTTTCTCCTCCAAGCCGACCATGCTCAGCAGTCCGCTAACCCGCTCCGTCGACGCGTCAGCATCGTAGAGACCCGCGAACAACTCGACCAACTCGGCGGCGGAGAGGTAGTCGAAGAGGGCAGTGGACTGGAGTTGGGCGCCGATGGCCCGGCGGACGGCCGCGCTCTCGGCGACCGCGTCCAGCCCGGTGACGTGAACCGTGCCGGCGTCCGGCTTCCGCAGCCCCTCGATCATCTCCAGCGTGGTGGTCTTGCCGGCGCCGTTCGGCCCGAGAATGCCGAACACCTCACCCGCCCCCACGGCAAGGTCCACCCCCGCCACGGCGACGTGCTCCCCGTATCGCTTGACCAGTCCCCGGGCCTCGATGATCGGTGACGCAACGAACGCCGGCGCATCATCGACACGGCGCTGCGTGACGGGCTGGGTGAGCGGGGCGTTCGGCATAGAACTCCTAGGCAGGTGTAGAGCGCCGCCGTGCGGACCGGAGGGGAGTCTGTAATGTCCAAACTATAGACCGCTGCTCGAATCCTGTTCCACGCAAAGAACCCGAATGAAGCCGGGATGCCGGATTCGCGAGAGCTCCTCCCTGAGGACAATCAGGCTACCGAGGCCACGTAGGGGCGCTGCTTGCTTCACCCCGGATTTCTGCCGCACACCGGTTGCTTGCTGCCACGCCAGCATCCCGCAAACACCATAAACACCATGGAAAAAAGAGCGGCGGTCAGGGGCAATTGCCCCGGACCGCCGCTGTCCTAGAGCCTGTTATGGACTTGAGGGGGGACGCCGAGTCATGAGAGGGTTCCGA
>JAUJMG010000094.1 GCA_030446955.1 Thermomicrobiales bacterium | reverse complement strand
ACCTGGCCGCCGGTCAGGATCGCGATGTCGCGCAGCATCTCCTTGCGGCGGTCGCCGAAGCCCGGCGCCTTGACCGCCAGCACGTTCAGGGTTCCGCGCAGCTTGTTGACGACCAGGGTCGCCAGCGCCTCGCCGTCGACGTCCTCGGCGATGATCACGAACGGCGCCCGGGCGCCGGCGACCTTCTCGAGGACCGGCAGGATGTCCTGGATGGAGGAGATCTTCTTGTCGGTGATCAGGATGAACGGATCGTCCAGCTCCGCCTCCATCCGCTCCGTGTTGGTCACGAAGTAGGGGGAGATGTAGCCGCGGTCGATCTGCATGCCCTCGGTGTACTCGGTCTCGAACTCGAGGCCCTTGGACTCTTCGACGGTGATGACGCCGTCCTTGCCGACCTTCTCCATGACCTCGGCGATCAGGTTGCCGATCTCCTTGTCGGCCGCGGAGATGGAGGCGACCTGGGCAATCTCCTCCTTGCCCTTGACCTCGGTGGAGAGCTCCTGGATCCGGGCCACGATGGCCGCGGCGGCCTGGTCGATGCCCTGCTTGAGCAGCATCGCGTTGGCGCCGGCGGCGACGTTGCGCATGCCCTCGTGGACGATCGCCTGGGCGAGCACCGTCGCGGTGGTGGTGCCGTCGCCGGCGACGTCGTTGGTCTTGGTCGCCGCCTCCTTCAGGAGCTGGGCGCCCATGTTCGCGAAGTGGTCCTCGAGCTCGATCTCCTTGGCGACGGTCACACCGTCGTGGGTCACGGTCGGGGCGCCAAACTTCTTGTCAAGGGCGACGTTGCGGCCCTTCGGGCCGAGGGTGGTCTTGACGGCGTTGGCGAGAACGTCGACGCCCTCCTTGAGGGACTTCCGCGCCGTCTCGTTGAACTCCAGAACCTTCGCCACGTTGCTCCTCCTCTTGGGGCTCCCGCCCCCAGCCGTCCGCCTAATTGGTCGGAGGCTGACTGCCGAAAGCCGATCGCTCGGCGTTACTCGCTGACGACGGCCAGGATGTCCTTCTCAGAGAGGATCAGGAGATCCTCCTCCTCGAGGCGGAACTCGGTGCCGGCGTACTTCGCGAACAGCACCTCGTCACCGACCTTGACATCCAGCGGGATCCGCTCGCCGTCCTCGTCGCGCCGACCCTGGCCGGCGGCGATGATGGTGCCGCGCTGCGGCTTCTCCTTCGCCGTGTCCGGCAGCACGATGCCGCTCTTGGTCATCTCCTCGCGGCCTGCCGGCTTGACGACCACCCGGTCGCCCAGCGGCGTCAGCTTCGAGGCGACCGCCGTCCCGTTGCTCTCACTCGCCATCGCTTCACAAACCTCCTCTACCGCTTCAACCTTCGACGCCGCACTGATTCACTCGCACACGGCGCCTCCCCAACTTGGACGGCCGTAGACTAGCACACCGTTTAGCACTCTTCAAGGGGGAGTGCTAAACGGATTGGCAGACGCGACAAGGGAGCGCCAGAAGCTTATTGGCGCTACCAGACGAGCGACAAGGGGTCAGGCCAGTACCGAAGTGAGCGACCCGTGAACGTGGACAAACGGGGACTGCTGCTGCCCCTGAGCCCTCTCCTGGCTTCCCCGTCCCCTCCACATCAACCGCTGGGACGCTAAAATGGAATCTTCGCCCGATTCCTGGTTCCCGTGCCCTTGCCGTGCCGCGAAGCTGTTCGCTCGACCGGAGGACGATTGATGCAGACCCAGCGCGCCCCAGCCGACTTCCTCGCCGCTCGCGTGCGCGATCTCGCCCCATCGCCCACCATCGGTGTCTCCGACCGAGCGCGGGCACTCCGGGCGGAGGGCGTCGACGTTATCGACCTGGGTGGGGGTGATCCAGACTTCATCACGCCCCAGCACATTCGCGACGCAGCGGCGGCCGCGATGCACGCTGGCGAGACTCACTACGTCGCGAGCAACGGCACTCCCGCGTTTCGAGCCGCCATTGCCGACAAGCTGCGCAGTGACAACGGGATTGAGGTCGACCCGAAAGACGGCATTATCGTCACGCCGGGAGCGAAAGCCGCGCTTTTCGAGGCGATCCTTGCCCTGGTCGAACCCGGTGTCGACGTAGTTGTCCTCGACCCCGCCTGGGTCTCCTACGTGCCGATGATTGAGATGGCAGGCGGACGTGGCGTCCGAGTCGAGCTCGACCCGGACGATAACTTCCGGATCACCCATGACCAACTTTCCGCCGCGATGACGCCGGCCACCCGTGCCATCCTCGTCAACTCCCCCAACAACCCCACCGGCCGGGTGCTGAACCGGGACGAACTGGATGCCATCGCGGCCGTCGCCCAGGAGCATGATCTCCTCGTCTACACCGACGAGATGTACGAGAAGATCGTCTACGACGGAAACCAGCATCTCAGCCTTGCCGCGCTGCCGGGCATGGCCGAGCGGACCTTGACCTTCAATGGCCTCTCCAAGGCCTACGCCATGACTGGCTGGCGCCTCGGCTATGTGGCCGGACCGGCATCATATGTCAAGCAGATCGCCAAGGTGCACAGTCACTCGGTCACCTGCGCTACATCGTTCGCCCAGGCGGGTGGCGTCGCTGCCCTAACCGGTCCTCAGGAATTCATCGACGAGATGGTCATCGCGTGGGATCGGCGCCGCCGCGCCGTTGCCGCCGGTCTCAGCGCGATCAACGGCATCACGTGTCCACTGGTTGAAGGGGCCTTTTACGCCTTCGCCGATGTCCGGGAGACGGGCCAATCCTCGATCGAATTAGCTGATCTGCTCCTGCGGGAGGCCCACGTCGCCGTCACCCCGGGTATCGCCTTTGGGGAGGCTGGTGAAGGGCATATCCGCCTGTCGTTCGCCACGGCGGATGATGTCCTCGAGCGGGCCGTCGAGCGGATCGCAAACCTGCTGGGACGACTCGAAGGGGCTGCACCTGCTCCGCACGCCGACCCCTCTGCCACTCTACGGGCGGAGATCAGGACCGTTTGACCGCCCGCGCCGCCCCATTTAACATCCAAGCCTGGTTTGGGAACGAGCAGAGCGGAGTAGAGGGAGAGCAACCCGTGCGAGTCGAGGAGCGCCTGACGGAGTTGGGGCTGGAGCTGCCAGCGCCCGTGAGCCCGGTGGCCACATACGTGCGCTACGTCCAGACGGGCAACCTGCTCTTTATCTCGGGCACCGGTCCCGGAGCCGACGCGCCACGAGGCAAGGTTGACACCGAGGTCTCCGTCGAGGAGGCGTACCAGGTCGCTCGCGAGGTCGGACTGAATATTCTCGCCACGGCAAAGGACGCACTCGGCGACCTAAACCGGATCAAACGTGTGGTGAAGGTGCTCGGGATGGTCAACTCCAGCCCCGAGTTCGACCGGCAACCCCAGGTCATCAACGGGTGCTCCGACCTGTTCGTCGAGGTTCTCGGCGACGCTGGGCGCCATACCCGCTCTGCCGTCGGCTTCGCGGCCCTGCCCGGGCGCATCGCGGTGGAGATCGAGTGCACGCTGGAAGTGGAGTAGACGCACCGCCAGCGCTCAACCACGTATGAGCATGCCCTCTATCCCCCCTTGAGTCGTGAGAAGAGGGCGGTCCGTAGCTCAAAGTTAATCGTTCATCGGTTGGAGGGGATCCGTTGGTGGAGACGCGGCGCGTCCCGGTCACCCGGGACGGACTTGAACGACTGAAAGCGGAACTGGAAGAGTTGAAGGAAGTCCGGCGGCCCCAAATCGTCGCTCAGGTGGCCGAAGCTCGCTCTCATGGCGATCTGCGGGAAAACGCCGCGTACGACGCGGCGCGGCACGACCAGGCGATGAACGAAAAGCGCATTGGCGAATTGGAAGCGCTGCTCCGCAGCGCGGTCGTCATGGACGAGGATGAGGTCCGTGACCGCGATTCGGTCGGCATCGGCAGCACCGTCGTGGTGGACTTCGAGGGCGACGAAGAGCGATACACCATTGTCGGCGCTATCGAAGCTAAGCCAGCGGCCGGGCTCATCTCCAATGAATCGCCGATCGGCAAAGCTCTTCTCGGCAAGCGCCCCGGCCAGGATGCCTTCGTGATGACCCCCGGGGGTCAGACGAAGCTGACCGTGAAACGCATCGAGAGCTAGGCGCTAACCCGGACAACGGCTGGGAACAACCGCTTTGGAGCAGGAAGACGCCTACCGGAGAATCTGGCAGACCTTCCGTACGTTTCGTCGCCTTGCGGACGGTCGCCACGATACTCCGGACTGGCGGTCCCACGATGGTGTCTACGCTGTCTGCTGCATCCGCGTCCCGGCAGCGGCCCTACAGCCCGATCTAGACGCGTTCCGGCGGGTTCTGGCCGCTTTTCCGGCCGTCCGCATCCATCCGGACCACTTCCTTCACATCATGCTGCAAGAGCTGGGCTTCGTCTGTGAGACGCCGGGACGGCGCGATGAGATCAGCCGGGTCCGTTTGGACGAGTTTGTCACGGTCGCGGCGGCGGCCATCCCCGAGAGCGAGCCGTTCCAGATTGACCTGGGCGGAGCCAACTCGTTCCAGGACGCGGCCTTCCTCGACGTCCACGACCGCGGGCGATGCGCTCGCCTTCACAGCCGGCTTCGTGATCTCGCCGCGATCACCACGATCCCGAAGTACGCCTACCTGCCCCACGTCACCCTCGCTCACTACATCGCCGATGCCCCCGTGGGCGGGATGCCCGCTACCCTCGCTGACTGGCGGGATCACCACTTCGGCGCCTTCCCAGTGACGCAGGTGGAGGTGGTCACTCTCGACCTGGATCAGCCCTACCCTCCCCTCAAACCCTACGCAGTCTTTCCCCTGCACGGCTGAGGGCGGCCGTATCCCAAGCCACGGTTTCTCGCTTCGTATCACAACGGGTATCCCAGACGGCGAGCAGGCAAACCGCGAGCTGCTCTCTTTCGTTAAATCCAAAGAGTCGCTAACCTAAGAAGATCGCATCTGCAGGAGCCGGCATTCTTGGCGGCGGTGCTTCATCGGTGACTCCGCTCCGTGGGCTGGGGCAGCGGTAGGCGTGCATCTCGGAGGAGAACGGGGTGACACACTCATGCGGACGTTGGTTGGTCGCGTTGATCGTTCTGCTCTTGAGTCTGGGCTCACTCAGCTTGCAGCCGTTGACGAGCAACGCTCACCCCAATCCCGGTTTCCTGCCGGGTGGTGCATCCGTTTCCCTCGATCGGCCCTCGCTTGCTTGGGAAAACCTAGACACCCAGCTGACGTCGCTGGCCCCAGCGACCAACTTCCTGGCCGCCGAAATCAAGGACGATCGCTGTCAACCCGTGCACGCGATCACGCCAGACCGCCGGCTCGCTCTTGGGTCCACCTTCAAGCTCTACGTCCTCGGTGAGCTAGCGCGACAGATCGATGCCGGACGTGCTAGCTGGGATGAGGAGTTGGTGATCCAGGACCGCCTTAAGAGCCTGCCCTCTGGCGGCATGCTCTACGAGCCGGCCGGAACCCGGCATACCCTGCGTTACTTCGCCGAGCGGATGATCGCCGACAGCGACAATACCGCGACCGACCACCTGATCGATCGCCTCGGACGCGAGCAGGTGGAACAGGCACAGGCCCTCTTCGGCCACGACGCCCCCGAGGTGAACACGCCGTTCCTCACCACCCACGAACTCTTCGCCTTCAAGATTGCCGTCGCGCCGGAGCGGATCGACACCTACCTCGCGGCAAGCGATCAGGATCAGCGCCGCATCCTCGCGCGCGAAGTCGATCCAATCCCGCTGAGCGAAACCTACTGGGGTGACTGGGTCGGCCCGAAGCGGATCGACAGTCTGGAGTGGTTCGCGTCCGCGACGGAGGTCTGCCGGGCCCTGATGACCCTCCACAGGATGTCGTTAGAACCAGGCCTAAAGCCGATCGAGTCGATTTTGTCATTGAACCGGGGAGGAGCCCTCGACCCTGCTACCTGGCCCTACGCGGGTTTCAAGGGGGGCTACGAAGCGGGCGTCTACAACATGACCTGGCTTCTGCGGCGCGATGACGGACGGCTCTTCGTCCTGACCGCCGGGTTCAACGACCCCGTCAACTACGTCGACCAGGGGGCGGTAGGCGCGCTCATGCTCCACGCCGCTGACCTGCTCGCTAGAACCTCGTAAGGCCGCCGGCCGCCCCCTCGACCCAGGCGGAATCTCCTCCTACGTCCGCGTCCCGATCCGCTCGGCGACGGTCTTGCCTACCTCCGATGTCGAGCGAGCGGGACTGCTTTCGGCAATATCGGCCGTGCGCACCCCCGCCTCGATAGCGTCCTCGACCGCGGCCTCCACGGCCCGGGCTTCGTCCTCCAGCCCCAGTGATGTCCGCAGCATCAACGCCACGGAGAGGATCATCCCCACCGGATTGGCTCGGCCTTGCCCGGCAATGTCCGGAGCGCTGCCATGGATTGGCTCATACAACCCGAACCGGCGCGCCGATCCGTCCGTTCGCGGAGCGCCCACGCTTGCTGAGGGCAGCAGGCCGATGGAGCCGGCCAGCGTCGAGGCTTCATCTGTCAGGATGTCCCCAAACATATTCTCCGTCACGACGACGTCAAACCGTCCCGGACCGCGGACCAGATGCATCGCCATCGCGTCCACCAGCACGTGCTCCAGCTCCACGTCCGGGTAGTCGCGGGACACCTCGCCGACCACGCTCCGCCAAAGGCGCGATGTCGAGAGCACGTTCGCCTTGTCGACGCTGGCAACCTTCCGCCTCCGGCCCCTGGCGAATTCGAAGGCGAGCCGGGCAACGCGCGCGATCTCGTGCTCACGGTAGAGGAGGGTGTCGACGGCGGCTCGCCCCCGCCGCTCCCGCCACTGCCGGGTAGGCCTGCCGAAGTAGAGCCCGCCCGTCAGCTCGCGCACCACCAGGATATCGACGCCGCGCACGATCTCCGGCTTGATCGGGGACGCGTCGGCGAGCGAGGGCAGCACGGCGACGGGCCGCAGGTTGGCGTAGAGACCGAGCGCCTTCCGGAGGGCGAGGAGCCCCTGTTCCGGCCGGACGTCACTCGCCGGGTTGTCCCATTTCGGTCCGCCAACGGCGCCCAGCAGGGCAGCGTCGGCCGTGCCGGCACCGGCCGCGTCCTCGGTCCGCAGCGCGACGCCGTGAGCGTCGATCGCGGCGCCACCGATGAGCAACTCGACGGTCGTAAAGGAGTGCCCAAACCACTCGCCCACCGCATCGAGGGTACGTCGGGCCTCCACCATGACTTCCGGCCCAACTCCGTCGCCCGGCAGGAGCGCGATCTTCGCGCTGCTCCCCATCTCTCTGCTCCCCTGCTTCCTCAACCGTCGACAGGCGTTCAGCTGGGCTTTCGTCCGACCAACAGGGCCAACTCAAGCCACTTCCAGGCGCAATCCACCTCCTCGAACCCAATCTCTCGCAGCCATGCCAACTGGGTTTCCACCGGGAGCAGCATGTTGGACGGATCCTCCTCCGCGGGACCGATCCCGAGGTGACGGAGAAAGCGCTCATGCAACGCGGGCGTGGGCGATGCCACGTGCTCCAGGTTGCAGAAGCACCCACCGGGCGCGAGCGCCTCGAAGATCTCCCCGTACAGCGACCGCTTGCGCTCGTGGGTGCAGTGGTGGATGGCGAAGCAGGAGACAACCGCATCGAACCGACCGAGATCCGGCAGGGGCCGCTCCAGATCGTGCGCGACCACCTCAACAGATTCATCTGCGGTGAAGCGTTCTCTTGCCGCCGCCAGCATCACCGGCGAGAAGTCGAGTGCCACTGCGCTGGCGGCCGGGCGGTCAATCTTAAGGAGGGCCAGCAACCGCCCATCGCCAGTGCCGAGGTCGAGGATGCGCTCGACGTCGTGTGGCACGAAGTCGAGCAGCGTCGCCTCTCCTTCAGTTCGCCGCGGGATTCGGTCGGCCCGTTCCAAGTAGGCGAGGGCGTGGTCCGTTGACGCCCACTGGTTCACCACCGTCCGGCACCTCAACGACGCGGCTCGTGCCGCGCGCACCATCTCAGGAGGCCCATCGTGGCTTCACGTTCGGCTTCCTACACCGCCTACCTGTTCGAAACCGCCCTCCGCAACTCGCAGCACTCCTAGCGGCGGTGCCATCAGCCCGTCGCGCTCAAGCCGCTCCGCACCTTAGCCGTGACTGAGCAACCCGCCGGTTCCGTCAATCTCCGGTGGCGATGGCCGGCATCCAGTCCGGGCGCCGGTCCTCATAAACGTCCAGGGCGTCGACGTGGCGGAGGGTAAGCCCGATGTCGTCGAGCCCTTCCAGCAGCCGATAGCGGGTGAAGTCATCGAGCGGAAACGGCGCCTCGATCCCCACGTCCGGCGCAGAAACCATCCTCCGCTCGACGTCGACTCTGACCTCCAACTGCGGATTCGCCTCCACGGCCCGCAAGAGGGCCTCGCCAATCGCGGGCGCAACCACCACCGGCACCAGGCCGGCCTTGGTCGAGTTGTTCCGGAAGATGTCACCGAAGCGCGGCGAGATCACCGCCTGGAACCCCGCGTCCATCAGAGCCCAGACCGCGTGCTCGCGGGAGGAGCCGACGCCGAAGTTGGAGCCGGCCACCAGGATGTTCGCCCCGGCGTACTCGGGCCGGTTGAAGACAAAGGTCGGATCGGCCTCGCGCCAACTCGAGAAGAGCCCTGCGCCGAAGCCAGTCCGCTCCACCCGTTTGAGCCAGTGCGCGGGGATGATCTGGTCGGTATCGACGTCGCTGCGGTCGAGCGGCACCGCGGTGCCGGTGATGACGCGGACGGGCTGCATGGCGTCCTCCTACCCCAACTCGCCGGGGCCGGCGAACGTACCGGCGATGGCCGTGGCCGCTGCCACCGCAGGCGACACCAGATGGGTGCGTCCCCCTCGGCCCTGCCGCCCCTCGAAGTTGCGGTTGCTCGTGGACGCGCATCGCTCGCCGGGTTTGAGCTGGTCGGGATTCATCCCGAGGCACATCGAGCAGCCGGCGGCCCGCCACTCAAACCCCGCAGACTGGAAGACGCGGTCCAGGCCTTCCGCCTCCGCCTGCGCCTTCACCCGCATGGAGCCCGGCACAACCATTGCCCGGACGCCATCGCGGACCCGCCGGCCATCCACCACCGCCGCCGCGACCCGCAAATCCTCGATCCGGCTGTTGGTGCAGGAGCCAATGAAGACCGTGTCCACAGGAATCGAGCGGACCGGGGTTCCAGCCTGAAGGCCCATGTAGGCCAGCGCTCGTGCAGCCGAATCCCGCGCCGCCGCGTCGGTCATCTCCTCGGGATTCGGCACGGCTCCGTCGAGGGGCACGACCTGAGCCGGGTTGGTGCCCCAGGAGACGTGCGGTGCGATCGCCGCAGCGTCCAGGACGACCTCCTTGGAGAAGGTCGCGCCGGGGTCGGTAGGCAGGCTCCGCCAGTCGTCGAGCGCGCGCTCCCACGCGGCGCCCTTCGGCGCGTGGGGGCGTCCTTCGAGGTAGGCGAAGGTGGTGTCGTCCGGGGCGATCATGCCGGCTCGGGCTCCGGCCTCGATCGACATGTTGCAAACCGTCATCCGCCCTTCCATGGAGAGGGAGCGGAACGCCGAGCCGCGGTACTCGATGATGTGGCCGATGCCGCCGCCAGTGCCGATCCGGCCGATCACCGCCAGGATCAGATCCTTCGCCGTCACGTCCGGTCGCAGGTCGCCCTCAATGGTAATGGCCATCGTGGCGGGTCGGGTCGCGGGCAGGCTCTGGGTGGCCAGGACGTGCTCGACCTCGCTGGTCCCGATGCCAAAGGCGAGCGCGCCGAAGGCGCCGTGGGTGGAGGTGTGGCTGTCCCCGCAGACGATCGTCATGCCCGGCAGGGTCAACCCCTGCTCGGGTCCGATCACGTGGACGATGCCCTGGCCGGGATGGCCCATCGGGTAGAGCCGGATCCCGAACTCCGCGCAGTTGCGGCTCAAGGCCGAAAGCTGCGTCGCCGAGATCGGGTCGGCGATCGGCAAGTCGATGCCGATCGTCGGCACGTTGTGGTCGGCTGTGGCGACCGTCAGGTCGGGCCGGCGCACGGTTCGGCCTGCCATCCGCAACCCGTCGAACGCCTGGGGCGATGTCACCTCATGGACGAGGTGGAGGTCGATATAGAGAAGATCCGGCTCCCCCTCCGCCGACCGTACCAGGTGGCGCTCCCAGACCTTTTCGCTCAATGTCTTCGGTGTCGCTGCCATGGTTCCCCTGCTACGCCTCCCGCGTCCTTGCCCTCGCGCCGTCGCCTCTCGTCCCGCTCACTCGCGGTCAGGACCAGCGAGACGCCCCGGTCCCGGGACCGGGAACGACGGTCGTTTGCTGCCCTCTCTCGATCTTGCTCAGCGCGGCCAAGTAGGCCCGCGCGCTCGCCTCGACCACATCGGTGGCGAGCCCGTGGCCCGTGTAGAGCGCGCCGTCGGATCGAACACGGACGTGGACCTGCCCCTGGGCGTCCTCCCCCGGGGTGACGGCCTCGACGTGGTAGTACTCCAGCTCCGGCTTGAGACCGGTCGCCGTCTCGATCGCCTGGAACAGCGCGTGGACCGGGCCGTTGCCCTCGGCGTCGCCCGTCAACTCCTCCGCCCCGCGGCTCACGACCACGCTGGCGGTTGCCGGACCGGTGCTGCCGATGCTCGCGTTCCACCGCACAAGCTGCAGAACCTCGCCCTCGGCCGCAAGCTGGTCGCTCACCAGCGCGGCGAGATCGGCCGCGGTGACTGCCTTCTTGCGGTCCGCGAGCAGGAGAAAGCGCTGATAAGCCTCGTTGAGCTGCTCCTCTTCGAGCCGGATTCCGATCTCGCTCAGGGTTGACCGGAAACCCGCCCGCCCGGAGTGCTTGCCGAGGACCAGCTTCGTGCCCTCCCAGCCCACATCGGTCGGGTTCATAATCTCGTAGGTGGTTCGCTCCTTGAGCATCCCATCCTGGTGGATACCCGCCTCGTGGGCGAACGCGTTGGCACCGACGATGGCCTTGTTCGCCTGGACCCGCAGTCCGGTGAGCCCGCTGACGAGCCGGCTCGTCGGGACCAGACGTTCCGTCTTGATTCCCGTGGCCACCCCGCCGAAGGTGTCCTTGCGTGTCGAGAGCGCCATCACCACCTCTTCCAGGGCGGTGTTGCCGGCCCGCTCGCCGATCCCGTTCACCGTCACCTCGACCTGTCGCGCACCGGCGGCGACCGCCGCCAGGGTGTTTGCCGTTGCCATCCCCAGGTCGTCGTGGCAGTGAACGGAGATCACCACCCCCTCCATGCCGGGCACCCGCTCACGCAGGTGGCGGATCAGGGCTACGTACTCGGTCGGGGTGGTGTAACCGACGGTGTCCGGCACGTTGATGGTGGAGGCGCCGGCCTCGACGGCGCGCTTGAAGACCTCCACCAAAAACTCCCAGTCAGACCGGGTAGCGTCCTCCGCCGAGAACTCGACATCACCCGTGAAGGAGCGGGCGAACCCAACCATCGCCGTCACCCGGTCCAGGACCTGCTCTCGGGTCATCCGCAGCTTGTGCTGAAGGTGGATGTCCGAGGTGGCGATGAAGGTGTGGATGCGGGGCGCCTCAGCACCCTTCACCGCTTGAGCGGCCCGCTCGATGTCACCCTGGTTGGCCCGCGCCAGCCCAGCCACGCTGGCTCCCTTGACCCGGGCGGCGATCGAGCGCACGGCCTCGAAGTCGCCGGGGGAGGCGGCGGGGAAACCGGCCTCGATCACGTCCACGCCGAGGGCCACCAGTGCGTCGGCCACCTCAAGCTTTTCCTCGGCCGTCAGCGTAGCTCCGGGGGACTGCTCGCCATCTCGCAGGGTGGTGTCGAAGACGACAACACGATCGGACGGGCTGGGTACGTTCTCTTCGGTGCTGGCCACGGCTAGTCCCCTACCTGAGCCGGTGCGGCTTGTTGCGCTTGCTTGGCGCCTTTGCCCTGCTTCAGCCACGGCATCATCGCCCGCAGATCCTTGCCAACCCGCTCGACCTCAAGGTTCTGGTTGGCGGCTCGCATCGAGCGGAAATTGGGTTGCCCGGCTGCGTTCTCCTCAATCCACTGCTTCGCGAACGACCCGTCCTGGATCCGGGTCAACAACCCCTGCATCCGCTCCCGGACATGCTCGTCGATCACCTGGGGACCGGCGTAGTAGTCCCCGTACTCGGCGGTGTCGCTGACGACCTCACGCATGTAGGTGAGCCCGCCCTCGTAGATGAGGTCGACGATCAGCTTCATCTCGTGCAGGCACTCGAAGTAGGCGCTCTCCGGTTGGTACCCGGCCGCGACCAGCGTCTCGAATCCCGCGTTGATCAGCGCGGAGACCCCGCCGCAGAGAACCGCCTGCTCGCCGAACAGGTCGGTCTCCGTCTCTTCCTTGAACGTGGTTTCGAGAACACCGGCGCTGAGGGAGCCGAGCGCCTTCGCGTAGGCGAGCGCCGTCTGCATCGCGTTGCCGGTCGCGTCCTGATGGACGGCGACGAGGGCGGGTACCCCCACCCCCTCTTCAAACAGCTCCCGCACCCGATCCCCCGGGCTCTTGGGGGCGATCATGGAGACATCAACACCGTCCGGCGGGGCGATCTGGTCGAAGTGGATGTTGAACCCGTGGGCGAACATGAGGGTCTTGCCCGGCG
>JAUJMG010000472.1 GCA_030446955.1 Thermomicrobiales bacterium | reverse complement strand
ACCAGCCATCTTCTAAGGCGGCAGCACGTTCAACGTTCTGCCGGCGAGGATCACTAGAGTTAGCGTAGGAGGTTGACGAATCGGCGAGTACGTCCGGCAGCCGGATTTGAGATCGGTCAGCTGCCGTGAATCGCGGCTCCACGGGGTCAATCGGCAGCACCGCCGATGCTTTGCCCTCAAGGACTGCCTCCCGCACGTCATCGACCGCCTTGTCCAAATCGAGGGCTCGTCCTTCCTCCGCGTCAGCGTCCAGCGTAACGACGCCATCTATCAGTCGGAACCGAGCATCAACCGCAAGCCTGTCGATCTCCTCTTGAACGCTGCTCAGGACATCGCTCAGCACGGCCGGGTCAAGATCAAAGCGGAACGGGCGAGCATCACCCGGCCTAGTCTTCACGACCAACGCCGAGAGCAGATCTCCTCGTCCGAGTTGAGCGTCGCCACCCCTCCACGTTAGCTCCATGCCCCGGCGGACCAACGCTTCCCCATCGAGCACCGCGGCCGCCGCCTCAGAATCGACAATCGCCGGTGCTTGCCGGGCCACCGTGATCTCCACCTCGTGGTTGCCCTCGGACAGCGCTTGCTCGATGCCGTCGACGGTGGTCTCAACATCCACCTCTGCCGCGTCCGTGCCCGGTACCACGACGAGAGTGCCCTCTGCACTCACCGCGATTCCGGCATCGACACTCGCATGGTCGATTCCTGCAGCAAGGCCTTCAACCAGGTTCTGCAGAGGAGCGCGATCCACCACGATCCGTCCGTCGCCAGGATCGACCCTCACGACCCGCTTCAAGTCCGCGCGGGCAACGGTCCAACTGCCCTCCTTAATCATAAGGAGAAGGTCCTTCGCCACCGCCGCCCGTGCGTTGGGCAGGCTGTCGATCAGGGACTCCGAACCGATGGCTGCCGCCAGGGGCGGCGTCACTAGCGAGACCGAATCAAGGTCGAGGCGCTGAAAGTGGGAGCTGATCCTCGCCCGGCTGGACGTCACGTCCAGTCCCACGCCTGGAACGTCGTCAACGAGCGTCGGTTGGCCCACCACATCCATGCTGACGTGCGCGTCTTGAGGCGGCCGGATAACCTCCGGCGCTAGGGCAATAAGGTGTCCTTCGAGGCGTGCCGCGTCAACCACCACCTGCGGCTCCACGCTGACGCCATCCACGATGGCCCGGACCCACTCCTGAGAGCGAAACCACCAGGACCCTGTCCGCCCCACGGCGAAGACGGCGTCCAAGGTGGCCGATTCATCGAGGCGGGTCCCGGCCTCCTGAGGGGTGAGGGGGAAGGCTTGCTCACCGGCAATGAGCGTTATCTTCTGGCCCGCGTAGGCGTCGAACCGATCCTGAACCGCCGCGCTCGCTTCAGCCTTGGTCATCCCGCCGACGGGCACGCCCGCCACCTCGACGCCTTCGAACACCCGTTCTGCGTGGGCGTTCGCGTAGAGACCGAGCCCGGCGATTCCTGCGAGTAGCACCGCCCCAGTCATCATGACGGCCAGTTGAAGAACCTGAGCAAACTGATCCTGAACCGTATTCGTCCGACGGGCCTCGACTTGTCCGCCCGGCAGAGCAAGACGGCGTGGATAGCGTCCGACAACAGAACCCATGGATCTCCCGCGTGAGCCAACGATCAATGTTCTCTAATTATAGACATCCCAACGTCCAGCCCCCGGCAGCAGCCCGCTCCGCCCTCCACCTCCCGTTCTTCTTTGATTACACAGAGGGGCCGCTGACGACCTCATGTGGATGCAAGGCTTCCGATGTCGGTGTCACTGAACGTCATTGCACAGCCGCAACGTCGTTGCTAGACTGCGCCGCCTTGTGGATGCGAGCCTCCGTCTTTCTCGGTCGGCATCAGTTCAATGGCGTTGAATGGACGCCCTGCATCCCTGCGGCATCGGCGGTCGCGAAGTCACATGCAAGAAGGAGGGGAAAGGCGTGGAGTCCGGAGCAACTCAGCGAGTTGGGCGAGTGATCGCTACCAACGAAGCCCCCGCGGCAATTGGCCCGTATGCTCAGGCGAAAGTTGCCGGCGAGTTCCTGTTCACGGCTGGCCAGATCCCGCTCGACCCCACGACGATGTCGCTCGTGGAAGGCGACATCTCAGCTCAGACGGAACAAGTGATGCGTAATCTCGCCGCCGTCCTGCGGGCGGCAGGGTCGTCCTTCGACCAGGTCCTCAAGACGACCTGCTTCCTGGCTGATCTCAACGACTTCCCAGCCTTCAACGAGGTCTACGGTCGATTCTTTCCCCATGACCCGCCGGCCCGGAGCACCGTCCAGGTGGCCCGCCTCCCCCTTGGCTCTCTCATTGAAGTGGAATGCATCGCCCTGGTTTCGCAGGCGTCGACTCCAATGCCCTCGGAGTAGGAACGCGCCGCTTCCGCTCCGCTGTTCCGATTGGTCGATTTAGATCGCGCATCGATCACCCGTCCCGTTACGATGACCGTCTCAGCTCAGCGTGAATTGTCCTGTCAGATACAGCCGCGCTATACTCATCTTCGTCCCGGGGCGCGTAGCTCAGCTGGTTAGAGCGCGCGGTTCACATCCGCGAGGTCACAGGTTCAAGTCCTGTCGCGCCCACCCCGGGCCCCCCACTTCCCCAGTCAGTACCCATTTTCACCGTGGCCCCCCTGAGCAGACCGCCTTCCCGGCCTACCCCAGGTCCCTCTCTTACGTGCCGGCACTGCCCCGTGCCGGCCGGGTCTTCGCCCTCGGCTCGCCTTCGCCAGGGAGCTCCGTGTGATCTTGGGAATCGTGACTCTATTCCTAGCCAAAAGCCTTGACCGCCCGTGAAGACCGCCTCCACAATAGGGCGATGATTGCTCCTGCTCCTGATCCCCGGTCATTCGCGAGCCGCGCTGCAGAAGTACGGAGTCGCATCAACGAGTGGGGCAAGGGAAAGCCGGTAGAGTGGCACGCAGGTCGTCGATTCAGAGCATGAGGACGACGGTTCCAGGAGGAAGGGCATGCGGCGAGAACAGACTCTGGCCGATCGCATCACCGGGTCGGCCGTCTGGCGCTCGGTGGTCCGGCACGGCTACCCCGATACCCAGCGCAATCAGGCGCTCATCATTGCCAGCAACGTCTTCCTCCACATCCACCCAGTCAAAATCAAGCGGTACGCCACCAAAGTCACCTACACGTTCTGCCTGGGCGGCCTCTCCTTCTTTATGTTCCTCGTGCTGGTCATGACCGGCGTCCTCTTGATGTTCTACTACGTACCCTCCACTGATCTGGCGTACCAGAGCATGAAGGACATCGAAGCGAGCGTCACCTTCGGGCAGCTGATGCGGAACATGCACCGGTGGGCTGCCCAGGGCATGGTCATCGCGGTCTTTCTCCACATGGGCCGCGTCTTCTACACCGGCTCCTACAAGCCGCCCCGGGAGTTCAACTGGGTGATCGGCGTGCTCCTGCTCGTCACGACCTTTCTTCTCTCCTTCACCGGTTACCTGCTCCCCTGGGACCAACTTTCTTTCTGGGCCGTCACGGTAGGCACGGCCATCGGAGGCGCGGCTCCCCTCCTCGGTCAGTACGTCAACTTCCTGCTCGTCGGGGACTACCAGATCGGCCAGAACAC